>JAUTCN010000006.1 GCA_030673965.1 Fusobacterium sp. JB019
GTCCGTTATTTTACTATCTTCTGAAAATCTTTTTCCAGGAGCAGATACAACAGTTGCACTTATATTGCTATCCTTTAGTATAATATCTTTGACTTTTTTGAATTGTTTGGCATCAGCTAGAGAAGATCCACCAAATTTTGCAACTTTTATCATTGTATCACTCCTTTCAATTTTTTTTATTTTTAATTAACAATTTTTTAAAGCATTATCAAGGTCTTCTATAATATCTTCAACATTTTCAAGTCCTACAGATAATCTAACTAAACCTTCATCAAGACCTGCAGCTTCAAGTTCTTCCTTTGTATAAGGAGAGTGAGTCATTGAAGCAGGATGTTCAATTAATGTTTCTGGACTACCAAGACTAACAGCAAGAGTACAAAGATCAACTGTATTTAAAAGTGTTTTTCCAGCTTCAAACCCATTTTTTAATTCAAAGGCTAGAGTACCACCAAAATCAAGCATTTGATTTTTAACAATTTCATAACCTGTATGAGATTCAAGACCAGGATAATATACTTTTTTAATTTTAGGATGGTTTTCTAAAAATTTAGCTACTTTTAAAGCACTTTTACAATGTTTTTCCATTCTAACTTCAAAAGTTTTTAATCCTCTAATTATTAAACTAGCTTCTCCAGGAGCAAGTACAGCTCCAGTCATATCTTTTATTCCAACAAATCTAATTTGATCAATATCTTCTTTTTTTCCAACAACAAAACCAGCAATTAAATCTCCATGACCATTAAGATATTTTGTAGCAGAATGAACTATTATATCAGCTCCTAAATCTAAAGGTTTTTGACAATATGGTGAAGCAAAAGTATTATCAATAACAACTTTAATATCTTCATAATTTTTAGCAATATCACATACACCTTTAATATCAACTATTTTTAAATTTGGATTTGAGGGAGTTTCCAAGTAAATTATTTTTGTATTAGGTTTTATTGCTTTTTTAACAGCTTCTAAGTCAGATGTATCTATAAAGCTAACTTCAATTCCAAATCTAGAAATACCTGCATTTAAGAATGAAAAAGCACATCCATATAAAGTTGTATCAGTTATAATATGATCTCCAGCCTTAAGGAAAGTCCAAAAAGTAGCAGTGATTGCTCCCATTCCAGATCCAGTACCTAAAGCAGCTTCTCCATTTTCAAGTAAAGCTAATTTTTTTTCAGCAACATCTACAGTTGGATTACTAAGTCTAGTGTAGATATATCCTTCTTCTTCAAGAGCAAATCTTCTTCCTCCTTGTTCTGCTGAATCAAATACAAAGGTAGATGTTTGATAAATAGGAGTTGTAAGACAACCAAATTGATCTTTGATATTTCCTCCGTGTATAGATATTGTTCCAATTCCTTTATTTTTAATGTTTTCCATATGAAAACCTCCTAATAAAAAAAGACCTTTATTACTATCCATCAAGTAATAAAGGTCACTAAATTAAAATTAGCGTATTTGCCATCTGTCTGGAGTTAGCACCACATATATAATAGGTTGCTGAAACGTCATCGGGCCAGTCCCTCGGTTTCTCTTGATGGATATTAAATTGAAATAATAATACACTAAATTTTTAAAATTGTCAACAAAATATTTATTTTATTTAAATTAGAATGTATAGCTAAATCCTGCAAAGAATGATCTTCCTTGTTGAGGAACAACATAAGTATAGCTACCACTTCCGCTAACATATCCAAAATAATCTTCATTGAATAAATTGTTTATTCCACCATAAACAGATATACCATTAGGATGGTTATATTTTAAAGATAAGTCAACAACAGTATTAGATTTAACAACTCCATCTTCATTATCAGTTTCCTTAGAGAAATTGTTATAAGATCCTGTATATTTCCAAGTAAGACCTGCAGAAAAATTATCTGTAAAATTATAATTACTGCTAAGCATAATATTATGCTTAGGAACCTTTTTAAGTCCAGAATTTACAAGAGAAACTTCTCCTTTAAGTGCTTTTCCTTTGTCATTATAATCTGATTTTCCCATTAAGTAAGTATAACTTTCTTCAAAAGAAAATTTACCAATGTTTTGGCTAAGAGATGTTTCTAAACCGTATCTATGAGTTTTGTATAAATTAGCAGTTATCATATTTAAATGTCCATTATCACGATGGTAGAATCTATCCATTTGATTGTCAGTTTCATTATAGAAAAGAGTTAAGTTAAAAGCAGAACCTAATACATAATCTCTTAATCCAATTTCATAAATATCGAATATTTCATCTTCAGCCTTTGTTAATACAGTTGCTTTCTTATTGTCAATATAAACTCTGTCTGTTATTTGCATTCCATCAGGACCAGTAAAACCTCTTTCATATCTAGCATACACTTTACCAGTATCTCTATAATTATATCCAGCAGATAGTTCATAGTTCCAGTTGTCTCTATGACTAGTTCCATCTACAACTCCCCAACCACCAGCAGCTTTTTTATAAGTTTTCCAATCTGTTCTATCAAATCTAACTCCTTGAGTGAACTCTAAATCTTTATATTTGAATATATTTAAGAAATAAAGAGCTTTAACATATCTTTCATAATCGAAATTTAACTGGTCAGCTTTATAAGTATATTTTCCTTCTGTATTTTTTATATAACCAGATGAGGTAACAGTTTCTCCAGGCTCAGGAATATCTCCTTTTTTAATGCTTCTCATTGTAACATCATCATAATTGATGCTAGCATTTTGTTTGAAATAATCTAAACCAAATAACACACTATTTTTTTTAGCATATTTATAATTTAATTTAGCTTTTATCCCATCAGTTTTTTGATCGATTTTTTGATCATTTTCATGTTCATAAGGGTTGTTTTTAAAATGTCCTTCGTTATGGAATCCATCAACAGATAAATTAAGATTATCATTAATGTCTAAAGAATAAGTTCCTTTCCAGTTTTCCTCTAATCTATCAGCAATATTGTAACCGCTTATTGTTTTTTTGATTTTTTGTTTGTTCTCATCAACTCCAACAGTTACACTACTAGGATTAGGACGGTATTCTCTTCCATATTTTTTTAAATATCTATTATTTACTTGTTTAAGAAATTTTCCATTTTCTTCAAAACGGCTATATTTTAAAGCTACTCCCTGTTTATCACTTATTTTATAATTAAAACCACCAGAAAAATATTCAGTGTTATCAAATGTATCTACAAAAAACCAGTCTTTTTCACTTTTAGAATAATTTAATTGAATTGTTAAATTATCATTAATTTTTTCTCCAATATTAGCATAATATCTTTTTTCCTGATCAATAGTGAACTCATAACCTACTTTATTTTTTGGTTTTGCCATGGATTTCAAGTTAGTAGTGATATTTATAACTCCCCCAACAGTACCATTACCATAAAGAACGGATCCTCCCCCAGGAATAATTTCTACTTTTTCAATTTGTTCCACAGGAACAATATCATAATTTGCAGTGTAAGGATGATTTAATAAAAGAGTAATAGGAGCACCATCAACTAAAACTTGTACATTTTTAGCTGCCTGTCCTTCTCCTTGACCTCTAATATCTATTTCTCCCCATCCACTTGTTCCAACAGTTATTCCAGGAACATCATCTAAAATTTCAGAAACATTTTGGTAACCTTTTTCAGAAATATCCTTTTCATCAATTACAATTACATTTTTAGTTGATTTCAATTTTTCAACTTCTATATAATCAGGACTGATAACACTTTTTCCTAAAGTAACATCATCAGCTAAAGCTAAAGCAGATAATGCTAAATAAAACAACAATAAACCTTTTTTCATCTTTCCCCCTCAATTGAGACATCCTTATATTTAGGATATCAAATTATATTTGTGAAGTCATTATACTATTTATATGAAAGAAAAACTATTGAAAATACACAAACTAAGAGTAAAAATACACATTATTTAGAGTATAGATCCCAGATTACTTAGAAATGCAAAGTATTTTTAGCTTGAATTATTTGACAAATAGCGCAAAAAGTAGTATCCTAGGTGAAGTTAGTTTTGACTAACGATAGAAATGTTGTTTTAAATTAAGGATTAAGGAGAAGGAAATGTTTAAGGTTAGATATAAATCACATCATGATGTAAAAAATATAATAGATGATTTATTAAAAAGAAAAATGGCGACTAATATAGGATTTAATAAAATATTGAATTCTAAAACAGGAAAAAGAGAATGTGGAATATACATACATACTCCATATTGCGATAAAATATGTTCTTTTTGCAATATGAATAGGAAACAATTAAATAATAATTTGGATGATTATACAGATTATTTATGCAAAGAATTAAAAAAATATGGTGAAAAAAAATATGTTCAAGAAAAAGAAATTTCAGTTGTTTTTTTTGGAGGAGGAACACCAACAATATATAAAGCTAATCAGTTAGAAAAAATTCTTTTTAACTTAAAAGAAAATTTTAGCTTTTCTAAAGATTATGAAATAACTTTTGAAAGCACTATTCATAATTTAAGCTTAGAAAAATTAAAAATTATGGAAAAGTATGGTGTTAATAGGATAAGTATTGGAGTTCAAACCTTTTCAGATAGAGGAAGAAAATTATTAAATAGAACCTATGATAAAAAAACAGTTATTGAAAAATTAAAAAATATTAGAAATAATTTTAGTGGGTTACTTTGTATAGATATTATTTATAATTATCCAGGGGAAACTTTAGAAGAAGTAGAAGAGGATGCAAGAATTTTGTGTGAGCTAGGATTGGATAGTTCTAGTTTCTATTCTCTTATGATACAAGAGGGATCGAAAATTGCAAAGGCAAGAAATGAAGAAGAAATTATATTTAAATATAATCTTGAAAGAGATAAAGAATTACACGATAGATTTTTAGAGATAACATCTAAAAATGGCTATGAAGTATTGGAACATACTAAAATATCAAATGGAAAAGATTCTTATAAATATATAGACAACATAAACAGAGCTAAAAATTTACTTGCAATTGGTACAGGTGCAGGGGGAAGAGTTGAAGATATAGAATATTATAACCTTAATAAGATGGTGACTTTTTATTCTAGAGACTCTGAATTTAAATATAACTTAAAAAAATTATCTGGAATAATGCAGTTTAAAAGTGTTAATCTTTCTGAAATACAAGAATTATCAGGTAGATATTATGGTGAAGTTTATGAATTGCTAAAAGAATATGAAATTAAGGGATTAATTAAATTAGAAAAAGAAACTTACACTTATACAAAGGCTGGAGTTTTCTGGGGAAATAGTATAACTGCTGAAGTTGTAAAAATGATTATAAATTTAGAAAAAGGAAAATAATTATGAAAAAATTATTATTTATAGGTGGAATAATTTCTTTGGTATTAGGTTGTGTAGGAATAGTACTGCCTCTTTTACCAACAACACCTTTTTTACTTGCTAGTTGTTATTGCTTTAGTAAGTCTTCTGATAAATTCTATAAATATTTAATGGAAAATAAAATTTTTGGAGAATATATAAAAAACTATCAAGAAAAAAGAGGAATAACTTTAAAAAATAAAATATCAGCTATGGTATTTATATTTTTAAGTATTGGTTATTCAATTTATAGAGTTTCTAGTATTCATTTAAAGTTTTTTTTAATAATAGTTTTAATATGTGTTTCATATCATATTTTAAGTTTGAAAATAATAAATAAAAAAATTACGGAGGTTAAATAAATGGCGTATTACTTAAAAGTTGGAGGTCCTTTAATGTGGATATTATTTGGACTGTCTATTTTATCTTTAACAATTATTTTAGAAAGAGTGGTTTATTTTGTTTTGAAGGAGAAAAATTTAAAGAAAACATTTAAATCTGAAATTATATATGCAGTTTCTAATAAAAATATGGAAATAGCTTACAAAATTTGTGATAAGGAAAAAAATACAATAGGTTCTACAGTTAAAGAATTCTTAATTCGTTTCGATGCAAATGGAGATTTTCATCATTTCGATCAATTAGTAAAAGAAATAGCTATGGAAAGAGTAAGCTTATTAGAAAAAAGATTATATATTTTAGGAATTGTAGGGTATATTGCTCCTATGATAGGTTTACTTGGAACAGTTACAGGAATGATTCATGCTTTTAGAAATTTAGCAACTTACGGGGCTGGAGATCCAGCAGTTGTAGCAAATGGAATATCTCAAGCTTTACTTACAACAGCTGCAGGGCTTTCAATTGCAATACCTGCAATTGTAGTTTATAACTTTTTAAATAAAAGAATTGAAAAAACAGAAGAAGATATAGACAAGGTAACAACAAATCTTATTAATGTAATTAGAAAGAACTAGGGAGGTTGAAAGATGGGAAGATATAGAAAAAAAAGAGAACTTTTTGCTATAGATTTGACTCCTCTTATAGATGTAGTTTTTCTACTTTTGATATTTTTTATGGTGTCTACAACATTTGACAAATACGGGCAAATAGATATTGAAGTTCCAACAGCAAATGTTGATGCTAAGAATAAAAAGGTTCCACTTGAAATAGTTATAGATAAAAATGAAAAATATTATGTTATAAAAAATGGGAAAAGTGAAGAAATAAATATAGATGATTTGTCTGAAGTTTTAGCTGGAGTAGATTCAGTATCTGTAACAGGGGACAAAAATTTAAAGTATCAAACAGTTATGGATACAATTACAAAGATAAAAAAATATGGAATAAAAAATTTAGGAATAAATTTTAATGAGTAATATAGGGGGAGTATAAATGAGATATTTTTTATTAGCTCTACTAATTCACTTAGCTTTCTTTCTTAAATTTAATCATATTCATGAAACTTTAGGGGATCCTAATTTTTCTTCAAGAGGGACAATTCCAATATCTTATAATGTGAAGAATAAAGAACAAAGAATAGATAATATAAAGAAGGTAAAAGGAAGTAATGAAGTAGCACCTAAAAAAGAAGAAGTGAAAAAAGAAAAAGTTAAGAAGAAAAAAGATAATGATTTTAAAAGTAAAATGAAAAGAAAAAAAGAAGTAATAAAAAAAGATAAGAAAAAAATTCAAAAGAAATCTAAACCTAAAAAATTAGGAAATTTTGTAGCTAATTCAGATGGTAGTTATACTTCTTATTCTTCAAAGGGAATACATTTTGAAATATTAAGACAGATAGATCCAGATTATCCAAGACAGGCTGAAATAATAAGATATTCTAAGGAAGTAATAGTTGGAGTTAGATTTTTAGTTGATACAAAAGGGATAGTAAAAGATATCAAGATTACTAAATCTCATAAGAAATTTGGATTTGATGATGCGGTAATAGCAAGTTTAAGAAAATGGAGATTTAAGCCAATTGTTTTTAATGGTAAAAAAATGAATGTATATTTTAATAAAGAATTTGTATTTAAACCAAAATCATAAAATAGGAGAGTGAAAATGAAAACTTTAGTTGCATATTCAACAAAAACAGGAAATACTAAAAAGGTAGCAGAAGCTATAAATGAAGTTATAGATGGTTCAGAAATAAAAAATATTGATGATATTAATAATTTAGATTATGATTTAGTTATAGTAGGTGCATGGATAGATAAAGGAACAGCTAATAAAGAGGCTATTGATTTTATAGAAAAGTTAGAAAATAAAAAAGTAGCATTTTTCTTTACTTTAGGAGCCTACCCTGATTCAGATCATGCTAAAGATTGTGTTAAAAGAATAGAAGAGTTATTTATAAAAAATAATAATGAAGTAATAGGACATTATTTATGTCAAGGAGCAGTAGACCCTAAATTAATAGAATTTATGAAAAAACAATTTCCAGTAGACCACCCTCATGGACCAAATCCTGAAAGAATAAAAAGATGGACTGATGCAAGTACTCATCCAAATTTAGAAGATTTAGAGGACGCTAAATCTAAATTTAAAAGTATTATAGAAGGAATAAATGGGTAGCACTCCTATAAATATTGGGATAATAGGTGGAAATGAGTTAGTGAAAGATTTACAGGGAAAGTTTAGTTATAATTTTATAAATCCCTTAAAAAGTGATGAAGAATTTAAGATTTTAATTTTAAGTTTAGAAAAAGATAGTAATTTTTATGAAAATTTGAAATTTTATTCTAATCTAAATATTTCTGTAATAGTTCTCCTAGAAAGGGATAATATTAAGGAAATGAGATCTTTATTTTTACTTGATATAGTAGATGATTGTATATTAAGAGATGATTTTTTTGAAATAGAAAAAAGTATAAAAATTTCATTAAATAAATTAAAAAATTGCAAAGAATTTTTTATTAACGATACATATCAAAAGGGAATTATAGAGTTTAATGAAATAAAATATATTGATTTTTCAAGGATTGAAAGAAGAGTTAATTTTCATTTAGAAGATAAAAATGTTTTTTCTTTGAAAAGAACTTTTGGATCAGTTAGTGAAAAATTAAAAGGAATAAAACAATTTAATAAAATAGAAAGAGGATTAATAGTAAACCTAGAACAAATAAAGATTTTAGATTATAGAGAGGAAAGAATTATTTTTAAAGATTATTCTTGCTTATACATCAGTAGAGCCAAGCTTAAAAAACTTGAGGAACAAAGATGTTTAATTGCTAACAAAATAATAATATAAAGATGGTATTGCAGATTGTGCTATGAAAGTTTAATATAATTAAACTTTTGTAGCGCTTTTTGTTTTCTAAATATAGTGTTTTGAAGGGTTTTTAGGGATAATTTTCAATAAAAAATCAAAAAAATAGTAAAAATTAATCAAAAATTAAAAAAAATAAAAATAAAAAAAATAAATGTAAAAAAAAGCTTATTAATGTGATATTATGTTATAATTTAAATGTTAAATAGTTTATTTACGTTAAAATAATTAGGAGGAACAATGAAGAAAAATTTAATGTTTAAAGTAAAAGAGGGAAATGAATTAATGAAGTTTTTAATAGAAAAGCTTCAAGGGAAAAGTAGAAATAATATAAAATCTCTTTTAAAAAACGGTCAAGTGTTAGTAAATAATGCGAGAATATCTCAGTTTAATCATAAATTAGAAATTGGTGATGATGTAATAATTTCAACTTCAAGAATTACAGAAAATAGTTTAAGAGGTATTACAGTAATATTTGAAGATGATGACATAATAGCAATTGAAAAGGCTGAAGGATTACTTTCAATGGCTACAGATAAGGAAAAGGAAAAAACAGCATATAATATAGTAAGAACTTATCTTAAGGCAAAGGATGAAAGAGCAAAGGTATTTATAGTTCATAGACTAGATAGAGGAACATCTGGAGTTATGATATTTGCTAAAAATCCAGAAACTCAACAAAAATTACAAACAGGGTGGCAAGATATTGTTAAAGAAAGAATATATGTTGCAGTTGTAGAGGGAAGAGTAGAAAAAGATAAGGATACAATAGTTTCTTATTTGAAAGAAAATTCAGCAATGGTAACATATTCAAGTGATAAAAAAATAGATGGATCTAAAAAAGCAATAACTCATTATGAAGTTTTAAATAGAAGTAGAGGTTATTCTTTAGTTGAAGCTAATATAGAAACAGGAAGAAAAAATCAAATTCGTGTACATATGCAAAGTATAGGTCATAGTGTAGCAGGGGATAAAAAATATGGTGCAAAAACAAATCCTCTTAGAAGAATTGGATTACATGCAAGAACTATAGTTTTTGTACATCCAACAACTGGAAAAACTATATCTTTAAAAACTAAAATACCTGGAAAATTTGCAGGAATGTTTAGAGAAACTAGAAAGAAATAGGGAGGAAGTATGATAGTTGTAAGTAGTTGTCTATGTGGTATAAATTGCAAATATAGTGGAGAAAATAACTTAAATGAAAATGTATTAAAGTTAGTAAATGAAGGAAAAGCAGTTCCAATTTGTCCAGAACAATTAGGAGGATTAAAAACTCCTAGAAATCCAGCTGAAATTATAGAAAAAGCTGGGGAGATTAAGGTTGTGACTGAAGCAGGAGCTGATGTAACTGATGAATTTTTATTAGGAGCTAAAAGATCTTTAGAAATAGCAAAAGTTTTAGGAGCTAAGAAAGCAATATTACAAAGAAGAAGTCCTTCTTGTGGTTTTGGAAAAATATATGATGGGACATTTTCAGGAAAACTTATTCCTGGGAATGGTTTAACAGTGAGATTATTTTTAGAAAATGGAATAGAAGTAATATCTGATGAGGAATATGACAGAGATTAAATTTTAGAATAAATACTTGGAGGTGTATATCCCGTGAAAGTTTTTAATTCAGGAATAAATGGAAAAATATATGAATTTTTAGGTTGTCACTTAAAAATTCAAAATAATATAAAAGGAGCTTCTTTTAATGTTTGGGCTCCCCATGCAAAGGAAGTAAGAGTTGTAGGGAAATTTAATGGTTGGAATGGAAGCGATCATTTAATGAATTTTAATTTTGAAAATGGTGTATGGTCTTTATTTATTCCTGGGATACAGGAAGGGGATATATATAAATTTGAAATAATAACTCATGATGGGAGAAGATTTTTAAAATCAGATCCAATGGCTTTTTGTTCAGAACTTAGACCTTATACAGCTTCAGTTGTAATGGATGTTTTTAAAGAATTTCCATGGGAAGATAGTGCTTGGCTTAAAAAAAGAGCAAAATGGAATTCTTATGAAAGTCCAATGAATATATATGAAATTCATTTAGGATCTTGGAAGAAAAAACCAGATAGTGAGATACAAACTTTTGATAAGGAAGACAAGTATAAAACAATAGAAGAATTAAAATTAGAAAGTGGTTTCTATAACTATGAAGAAATCGCAAGTAAGTTAGTCCCATATATTAAAGAAATGGGGTATACTCATATAGAGATAATGCCTCTAGCAGAACATCCTTTAGATGCTTCTTGGGGATATCAAACTACAGGTTATTATTCAATAACAAGTAGATATGGGACACCTGAACAATTTAAAATTTTAGTAAACGAATGTCATAAGGCAGGAATAGGAGTTATATTAGATTGGGTACCAGGACATTTTTGTAAGGATAGTCATGGACTTTACCAATTTGATGGTCAGTCTCTTTATGAATATGATGATGCAATCAGATTTGAAAATAGAGGTTGGGGTACAGCTAATTTTAATTTAGCAAAAACAGAAGTAAAAAATTTTTTAATATCAAATGCAGTGTTCTTATATGATATTTATCATGTTGATGGAATAAGAGCAGATGCAGTATCAAATATAATTTATTTAGAATATGGTCAACCAGAAGTTTATGGATTAAAAAATAAAAATGGTGGGGATGAAGATTTAGAAGCTATAAAGTTTTTAAAAGAGCTAAATAAAACAATTTTCAAATATACAAAGAACCCATTGATGATTGCTGAAGAAGCCACATCTTGGCCTTTAGTAACGAGACCACCATATATTGGTGGTCTTGGGTTTAATTACAAGTGGAATATGGGCTGGATGAATGACATGCTTAAATATATGGAAGAAGATCCAATATATAGAAAGTATAATCATAATCTAGTTACATTTTCTTTAATGTATAGTTTTTCAGAAAACTATATATTATCAATTTCTCATGATGAGGTTGTACATGGGAAGAAATCCTTATTAGATAAAATGAGTGGAAGTTATGAACAAAAATTTCCATCTTTAAGAACATTTTACGGGTATATGTATACTCACCCAGGAAAAAAATTATTATTTATGGGTGGAGAAATAGGACAATTTATGGAATGGAGATTTTATGAAGGACTAGAGTGGAAAATGCTTAAATATCCACTTCATGACAGTATAAAAACATATGTGAAAGACTTGAATCATTTATATAAAGAAGAAAAATCTCTTTGGGAATTAGATTGTTCCATGGATGGATTTAAATGGATAGATCCTAATAATTCTTCACAGGGGATAGTTTCATATGTTAGAAAAAGTAAAGATCCAAAGGATTACTTAGTTATTGTTTGTAACTTTACTCCTGTAAAATATGAAAATTTTATTTTAGGAATACCAAGAATAACAGATTATAAAGAAATCTTTAATAGTGATAGAGATATTTATGGTGGATCAAATATATTAAATAGAGGTATCATAGAACCAAGAACCCAAGGCAGATTAGATATGCCTTATTCAGTAATAGTGGATATACCTCCTTTGTCAACAATTGTACTAAAACCAATTTGGGCGGATGAAGGATGTTAACATATATAAAAAAGTAGGAAGGAGAGATAGATTATGAAAAAAGAAATGATGGCAATGATTTTAGCCGGTGGGCAAGGTAGCAGACTAAAATTACTTACAAAAAATAATGCAAAACCAGCGGTTCCTTTTGGAGGAAAATATAGAATTATCGATTTTCCTTTGAGTAATTGTTCAAATTCAGGGATAGACACAGTTGGAGTTTTAATTCAATATAAGCCAAGAATACTAAATAATTATTTAGGTATAGGTAGAACTTGGGATTTAGATAGAAACTTCGGTGGAATCAGTTTATTACCTCCTTTTATGCAAGAAAATGGGGGATTTTGGTATAAGGGTACAGCTAATTCAATTTATCAAAATATTGATTTTATTGATGATTATGATCCAGAATATGTATTAATATTATCTGGGGACCATATTTATAAGATGGACTATAACAAAATGCTTAGTTATCATAAGGCTAGAAATGCAGATGCTACAATAGCGGTTATAGATGTATCTTTAGAAGAAGCTAGTAGATTTGGGATTATGAATGTTAAGGGAGATCATGAAATATATGAATTTGAAGAAAAACCAGAACATCCAAAAAGTACATTAGCTTCAATGGGAATATATATATTTAAATGGAAAGAATTAAAGAAAGCTTTAGTAGAAGATGAAGAGAATAAAAATTCTACAAATGATTTTGGTAAGGATATAATTCCAAAATTATTAGGAGAAGGTAAAAAATTAGTAGCTTATCCATTTGAAGGGTATTGGAAAGATGTAGGAACAATAGAAAGTTTATGGGAAGCAAATATGGATTTATTAAATCCTAGAAAGAAATTTGATATATTCGATAAAAATTGGAGAATTTATTCGAAATCTGCAAACAAGCCAAGTCAAGTTATAGGGGAAAATGCAATTGTTAAAAATTCTTTAATAACAGAAGGATGCGTTATCAATGGAACAGTTGAAAATTCAGTTCTTTTCTCAGGGGTAATTGTTGAAAAAGGAGCAATAGTTAGGGATTCTGTTGTAATGTGTAATTCTGATATAAAAAAGGGAGCTACAATTGAGAAAGCTATTTTAGGAAGAAATGTTGTAGTAAAAGAAGATAAAAAGGTTTGTGGTAAGTCAGAAATTCTTTTAATAGAAGAGGATAGAAAAGTTAATGAAGATGTTATCAAATAATTTTTAGGAAGGAGATATGAGGTATGATAAAAAAATATTTAGGGATAATAAGTGCAACAGAAAGTAGAGACAATCTTAGAAGACTTGCAGCTCATAGATCAATAGCAGCAATACCTTTAGGTGGAAAATATAGAGTGATAGATTTTGCATTATCAAATATGGTAAATGCAGGAATAACATCAGTTGCAATACTTACAGAAAGCGATGCAAGATCTTTAAGAGATCATGTAGGAACTGGAAGAGCTTGGGATTTAAATAGACGTCATGGTGGAATATTTGTTTTTAATGATATTGCAAAAGAACGTTTAACTTATGATATTAAAGTTCTAAAAGAAAATATAGAATTCTTAATGAGATCTAAAGAAGAGTATGTAGTAATTTCCTCAACTCATTTAATTTCAAGTTTTGATCTAAAAAAATTAATGGATGAACATGAAAAAAGTGGAGCTGATATAACTGCAGTTTATAAAAAAGTAGATACAGCTGATATAGACTTTTTAGAATTAGGAGCATATAATTTTAATGCAGATGGCACTGTAGCTGAAGTTTATAAAAATCAAGGACAATCTAAAGAAGCAAATATTTCAATGGAAATGTTTGTATTAAGTAAAAAATTATTAATAGAATTAATTGAAAAATGTGCGTATATAAATTATTCTCGTAATTCTAGATCAATAATATATGAACAAATAGGAAAATTAAAAATAAGAGGATATGAATATACAGGTTATCTAGGAGCTATTAATTCACTTCTTTCATATTTTAAAACTAATATGGATATGCTTTCAGTTGAAACAACAAAGGAATTATTCTTTGATGATGAAAACCCAGTATACAGTAAATCAAAGGATTCAGTTCCTACAGAATATTTTGAAACATGTAAAGTTTCAAATGCATTAGTTGCAAATGGATGTAAAATTAAAGGTGAAGTTAAGAGAAGTATAATTTCAAGGAGCACAGTTATAGAAGAGGGAGCTTATATTGAAAATAGTATCATTTTACAAAACTGTACTATTAAAAGTGGTGTGAAATTAAAAAATGTAATTTTAGATAAAAATGTAATATTATCTGAAGGAACAGAACTTAAGGGAAGTGATTTATATCCTTTAGTTATAGAAAAAGAGTTAACAAATTTTGACTAAATAAATATTTAAAAATTTTATTCAAGGGGGGTAATAAAAATGAAAGTATTATTTGTAGCTTCTGAGGCAGCCCCATTTATAAAAACTGGGGGGCTTGCAGATGTAGCGCACTCATTGCCAAAGGCTTTAAAAAAATCAAAGGTGGATATTAGAGTTATTATACCAAAATATAGTAAAATATCCCCTGAATATATTGATAAAATGGAGCATGTGGCAGAATTTAAAGTTCCAGTAGGATGGAGAAATCAATATTGCGGACTTGAACACTTAAAGTATGATGGTGTGGATTTTTATTTTATGGATAATGAATATTATTTTAAAAGAAATGAACCTTATGGACATTATGATGATGGAGAAATCTTTTCATTTTTTTCAAGAGGAGTTTTAGAAGCAATAAAATATATGGATGGATTTGTTCCTGATGTTATTCATTGTAATGATTGGCATTCTGGTATGATTCCAGTATTGCTAGATGCATTCTATAGATATGATGTAAGATATCAAAAAATGAGAACAATATTTACAATACATAACTTAAAATATCAAGGAGTATTTTCAAGAACTATATTAGGAGAATTGCTTGGTCTTGATAACTCTTATTTCACTGAAGAAAAACTAAAATTTTATGATGGAGTATCATTTATAAAAGGTGGATTAATTTATTCAGATATAGTTACAACTGTTAGTGAAACTTATGCAAATGAAATAAAAATACCATATTTTGGTGAAAATTTAGATGGATTATTAAATGGAATAGACTATAAACTTTATGGAATTTTGAATGGAATAGATTACAAAGATTATAATCCTAGAAAAGATAACAATATTGTAAAGGAATATGGTCTTACTACTTTGAAAAATAAATTAGTAAATAAGGAAGCTTTACAAAAAGAAATGGGATTACCAGTTGATAAAAATATTCCAGTTATAGGAATGGTAACTAGGTTAGTTGGTCAAAAGGGACTTGACTTAGTTAAAGGTGTAATTAAAGAAATACTTGCTTTAGATATGCAACTTGTTGTTGTTGGAACTGGAAATCAAATGTATGAAGATTTATTTAGATATTATTCAAATAAATATCCTAAAAAATTAAAAGCATATATTGGATTTAGCAACAAAATAGCAAGACATGTATATGCAGGATCTGATATGTTCTTAATGCCTTCTCAATTTGAGCCTTGTGGTATTGGGCAATTAATTGCTTTAAGATATGGAACTCTTCCAATTGTTAGAGAAACAGGAGGATTAAAGGATACTGTACAAGCTTATAATCATAAGACTAAGACAGGAAACGGATTCTCTTTTACAAATTATAATGCTCATGATATGTTACATACAATTGAAAATGCAATTAAAATATATGCACATAAAAAAGAATGGTTAGAAATTCAAAAAAATGCAATGAGATCAGAAATCAGTTGGAAAGAATCTGCTAAAAAATATAGAGATATTTATAAAAAATTAAAAGAAACTGAGTAATTGGATATAAATATTCGTGTAAAGGAGTTGTTTAAATTGGATATGGAAAAAGAAGAAATAAAAAGAAAAATCAAAGAAGATTATATAAAAAGACTTGAGTTTACTTTTGCTGAAGGAGTAGATGAAGCTTCTTTGGAACATAAATATTTAGCTTTAGGAAAATTAGTTAAAGATTATTTATCTGAAAAATTATCCAAGACAACTAGAGCTTATAAAAAAGATAAAGTTAAGCAAATATATTATTTTTCTATGGAATTTTTAATAGGAAGATTATTAGAATCAAATTTAATAAACTTAGGAATAAGAGATGTTTGTGAAGAAGCCTTAGGAGAACTAGGAGTAGATTTTAATGAGCTTGTAAGACAAGAAGCTGATGCAGGTCTAGGAAATGGTGGACTTGGAAGACTAGCAGCTTGTTTCATAGATTCTATGGCGTCACTTTCACTTCCAGCTCATGGTAATGGAATACGTTTTAAGCATGGTTTGTTTAAACAAAAGATTGAAAATGGTTATCAAGTTGAAAAACTAGATGACTGGTTGAAAAAAGATTTCGTTTGGGAAATAAAAAAACCAAGTAAAAAAGTAGAAGTTAACTTTGGTGGTAATGTTTACTTAGTTAAACAAGGAAAGGGTTTAAAACCAGTTTATGAAGCCTGTGAAAAAATTATAGCAGTTCCTTATGATGTTCCTGTTTCAGGATTTGGAACAAATAATGTAAATACCCTTAGACTTTGGAACGCTGAAATAGAAGAAAAGGATATAAATCTTTCTACTCTTCAAAGGGGAGAATATTTAGAATATTTAGAAAAAAGATATGCAGTTGAAGAAATTTCTCAAGTGTTGTATCCTGATGATTCAGGAGAGGCTGGAAAAAGACTTAGATTAAAACAAGAATATTTTCTAGTAAGTGCTGGGATTCAATCAATTGTTAGAAGATTTAGAAAATTAGGAGAACCTATTAATGAATTTCATAATTATGTGGGAATTCATATTAATGATACTCATCCGGCCCTTTCAGTTGCAGAACTTATGAGAATATTATTAGATGAGGAAGATTTAGATTGGAATGAAGCTTGGAGAATTACAGTTAAAACTCTAGCTTATACAAATCATACAATAATGGCTGAAGCTTTAGAAAAATGGCCAATTGATATGTTTAAAAAATTACTTCCAAGACTTTATATGATAATAGAAGAAATTAATAGAAGATTTTCAATAGAAGTTGCAAAAAAATATTATGGAGATTGGAATAAAATTAATAATATGTCAATTATTAGAGACGGACAAATTAAAATGGCAAATTTAGCAATTGTTGGTTCTCACTCAATAAATGGGGTTGCATGGCTTCATACTGAAATATTAAAACATAGAGAATTGAAAGATTTTTATGAGATGTATCCAGAAAGATTTAATAATAAAACAAATGGAATAACTCATAGAAGATGGCTGATTGAAGCTAATCCAGAACTTGCAAATTTAATAGTGGATGTAGTTGGAGATATATCTTGGGTTACTGATACAGAAAAAATGGCAAAATTACTAGAATATAAAGATGATAAAAAATATCTAAAGAAAATTGCAGATATTAAACATAATAGAAAAGTTGAATTAGCTGAATTTGTAAAGAAAAAATATAATATTGAAATTGATCCAAATTCAATTTATGATATTCAAGTAAAAAGACTTCATGCATATAAACGTCAATTATTAAATTTATTTAATATTATGAATTTATATAATGAATTAAAAGAAAATCCTAAAAAGGATATAGTTCCTAGAACTTTCTTCTTTGGAGCAAAAGCAGCACCAGGATATTATTTAGCTAAAAGAATAATAAAACTTATAAATACAGTTGCAGAAAAAATAAATAATGATAAGAGTATAAATGGAAAAATAAAAATAGTATTCTTAGAAAACTATGGAGTTACTCTAGCACAAAAAGTAATTCCTGCTGGTGATATTAGTGAACAAATTTCAACAGCATCAAAGGAAGCTTCTGGAACAGGAAATATGAAATTTATGATGAATGGAGCAATAACTTTAGCAACTTTAGATGGTGCAAATGTTGAAATAGAAAGAGCTGTAGGAAGAGATAATATAGTAGTGTTTGGTTTAACAGCAGAAGAAGTTATGGATTATTATGCTTATGGCGGTTATAATGCTAAGAAAGTATTTGATAACGATCCAAGATTACAAAAAATAATAGAACAAATGAAAAATGGTTACTATAATGCTGATAAACATGAATTTGATATTATAGTTGATAATTTATTTAATACTAATGATGAATTCTTCGTATTTAAAGATTTTGACTCATATGTAAAAGCTCAAGAAAAAGTAGATGAATTATATAGAGACAGAGAAAAATGGGTTAAAATGTGTTTGATTAATATTGGACATTCAGGAATATTCTCATCAGATAACACAATTAAAAAATATGCAGATGAAATCTGGAATATAAAACCTAAAAAGGTTGAAATGTAGGTGAAAATATGGAATATTTAAGTTTTAAATGGAATGATAATTATGTGAAATATAATTCACAAGATACAGAATACAAAGCTCCTTACGGAGCTGTACCTTGTAATTGTGATGTTAGAATTAGAATAAAAATAAATAAAAGTGCTCCTATAAAGAATGTATTTTTTAGATTAGGAAAAGATACTAATGAAAATCCTTATAACCAAATGTTAAAAGTTAAAGAAATGGAATTAGAAAAGGATGTACAAGAAGAGAACTATAATTCTTATATACATAAATTTAAAACTTCTAATAATCCAGAATTATTATTTTATTCCTTTGAGATTGTTTTAGAAGATGGAACTATTAAATTTTATGGAAATAATGAATGTGAACTTGGAGGAATTGGACAAGTTTATCAAAATGGTCAGCATTGTTATCAAATAACAACATATTATGAGGATAATAAAACTCCAGATTGGTATAAGGAAGCTATTATGTATCAAATATTTCCTGATAGATTTTTTAATGGAAATGAAGATGGAATGGTAAATAGTCCAAAGAAAAATTCTTTTATTTATGGTAATTGGGATGATATTCCATTCTATATTAGAAATGCAAAAAGAGAAATAGTACGTTGGGATTTTTATGGTGGAAATTTAAAGGGTATAGAAAAAAAACTAGATTATATTAAAAATTTAGGAATTGATTTAATATATTTAAATCCTATTTTTAAAGCAGCTAGTAATCATAGGTATGATACTGGAGATTATAAGAAAATTGATGAAGTTCTTGGAACAGAAAAAGATTTTAAAAGTTTAATAGATAATGCTAAAACTAAAGGTATTGGAATTATGCTAGATGGTGTATTTAATCATACTGGAAGGGATAGTATATATTTTAATAGATTTTCTAATTATGATTCAGTAGGTGCTTATAATTCTGTTGGTTCAATTTATTATGATTGGTATAAATTTAAAAAATATCCAAATGAATATGAATGTTGGTGGGGAGTTAAGGATTTGCCATGTGTAAATGAAAGAATTCCTTCCTTCATAGATTATATTATAGAAGCTGAAGATAGTGTGATTGCTCATTGGATGAAATTAGGGATAAAAGGTTGGAGACTTGATGTGGCTGATGAACTTCCTTCAGAATTTTTAGTGAAATTAAGGAAAAGATGTCACGAAATAGACAAAGATTCTGTTATTTTAGGAGAAGTTTGGGAAGATGCAACTAATAAAATAAGCTATAATAAAAGAAGAAGTTATATGAGAGGAAGACAACTTGATTCTGTAACAAATTATCCTTTTAAAGAGATTTTCTTAGATTATTTTTCAAATAAGTTTGATACTAAAAAATTAGTAATGTTATTTGAAAATATAAAAGAAAACTATCCAAAAGAAAACTTTTATGCTCTTACAAATATGTTAGGTTCTCATGATGTTGAGAGGATTATAACCATGTGCGAAAGAGTAGCTAGACGTATTCAAGAAGAGATATATAGAAGGGAATTACATAAGGAACATATATTAACAAAGGAACACTTATCTGAAATTATAGGTGAAAGAATATTAAAACTTATGGTAACAATGCAGATGGTTTTTCCTGGAGTACCTTTAATCTATTATGGTGATGAAGTAGGAGTTTCTGGTGGAAAAGATCCTGATAATAGAAGGACTTATCCTTGGGGGCATGAAAATAAAGAAATTTATAATATGTATAAAAATTTAATTAAACTTAGAAAATCAAGTAAGATGTTTTCTATTGGAAAATTTAAGCAAATATACATAAAAGAAGATGTTTATGGAATTGTTCGTGAATATGAAGATGATTATGCATTAATTATTGTAAATAGACATCCAATTAATTTCTATGATATTGAATTTAGAGATCTTGATTTAGAAGAGCTTTATAACTATGAAACAAAGGAAAAGGTTCTATTAAATAATGAAATATTAAAATTAAATATTAGACCTCTTTCGGTTGTTGTTTTAACAAATAAACTTTTGTAGAGTAATTAAATTAAAATAAAGTTATAAAAGTAAAAAAAGATAAATAAACTGCTATAATATTTATAAAGATATTATAGGGGGATAGGAATGAAGAAGATTATAATAGGATGTTTAGTTTTATCTACAATTTCCTTAGCTGCTTCTAATAAATATATAGAAGCTAAGATAGGGACTGAAATATATTCAAAATATTCACAATTTTTAGTTAATGGAGATGAATTTTTAGGACAAAATACAAGAAATGCTAAAGAAAATAGAGAAGACTTAGAGAATGGATTTGAAGTATCATTAGAATTTATGAAAGAATATAATAAATATGTGGATTTAGGATTAGGAGTTGCTTATCAGAGACATGCCACTAGAAAGATTAGTCCCAAAGGTGAGTTAGGAGGAGATTATGATTCTGTTCCAGTTTATTTTGTAGGTAAATTTAAAATTCCTACAGAATCTAATTATAAACCTTATTTTAAATTTGATATTGGATATTCTTTCAATAAAAATGAAGAACCACTTAAATTTCCAGATGGAAGAGTTGAAGCAGGGTTAAGTGTTACAGATGGATCTTATTTTGCTTTAGGCGGAGGACTTGAATATGATAACTTTGTAGCAGAATTAATGTATGGAGTTACACAATCTAAGTTTCAAGATAGTTATGGTGAAGAAGATTCAGGAGATTACAATAAGTTAACGTTATCTGTTGGATATAAATTTAATCTCTAACCTCAATATATTATAAAAAAAGGTCATTGAAAATAAAATTTCAATGACCTTTTAATTTGCTTCTTTGTCAACTAGTGTTGGTGGAGAAAAATAAGAAAATCTTAAGAAATAGTTAATAAATAATTAAAAAACACTTGGTATAATAAATATATTAATAATTTAAATAAGAAGTAAAAATATTAAGGGGGAAAAAATGAAAAAAATATTAGTAGGATTATTTGTTATATCAGCACTAGGATATGCTAAAGAAGTTATACCAACTGCAGAAGCTGCGCCAGTTCAAGTTGAGGAATTAGGATATAATTTAGATGTTAAAGTTGGTGGAGATCTTTATTCAAATTATTCTTGGGTTAAAGAAGTTGGAACTAATAAAAAATTAGTTGATGATGAAACTAAGGGATTAGGATATGAAGTGTCGGTAGAATTTTTAAAAGAAATGAATTCAAATTTTGAAGCAGGATTAGGTTTAGCTTATCAAAGTCATGCAGATAGAAAAAGAAGTGATATAAATGCAAAAGGTGCTTCTTATGATTCAATGCCAATTTATGCAACAGCAAAATATAAATTTAATTTAGATAGTATGTATGTACCTTATGTTAAAGCTAATTTAGGTTATTCGTTTAACTTTAATGAAAAAGATTTAAAAACTCCAGTAGGGAACTATTCAGTTAAAACTGATGATGGATTATACTGGGCAATTGGTGGAGGAGTTGAGTATAATAACTTCTTAGTAGAATTAATGTATGGTGTAACTAAATCTGATGCAAAAGCAACTAAAGCAATTAAAGGAGACTATGCAAATGATTATGAAAAATTAACATTATCAGTTGGTTATAGTTTCGATTTATAAGATATAGGTTGAACTAAAAAATATAAAGCTTATATTCCTTCAGCTTAAAGGCTGGAGGAATTTTTTGTTATATATTTTAAGTATATTTTTTTTGAAAAAATAAAATGGGTGGTATAATGGTAGTGTAAGTATAAAGGAGGGAAGAAAATGAAAAAATACGTACTAATTTTATTTACTCTTATATGTACTTTCTCCTTTGGAGAAGAATATACAAGTGGTAAAATTGTTGGGAAAATAGGGACAGCAACGGAAAATAATATTTTAACAGATGTTCATATTGATG
Source organism: Fusobacterium sp. JB019 (assembly GCA_030673965.1). Lineage (NCBI taxonomy): Bacteria > Fusobacteriati > Fusobacteriota > Fusobacteriia > Fusobacteriales > Fusobacteriaceae > Fusobacterium > Fusobacterium sp. JB019. The sequence continues at coordinate 22,243 of JAUTCN010000006.1, forward strand.
GGGATGAAATAAAAGATGTTGCCTTTTATAATATAAAGGTTGATGGTAAGATAGTTCAGGTGGAAATGCCAATTTACGGGGAAGAGTCTTACAATCTAGATGTAGAAAAGGGAACAAGAGTAGTGTTAGCTTATGAGCCAGATGAAGAGGGGAATATGCAATATTACATTACAGATATTGATAAAAGATTTCATTATGGAGTTTTATTATTGCTATTTGTAGGATTTACAATACTTTTAGCTAAGCTAAAGGGAGTAAAAGCAATATTTAGTTTACTAGTTGTAATATTAGGAATAACTTATGGGTTTATTCCCTTTGTTGCAAAGGGTTATTCACCAATAATGTTAGCGGTTATTATATCTATTTTTGCATCATTTATTACAATAGCCTTTACTACAGGTTTTGACAAAAAAGGAAAAGTTGCTATAATAAGTAGTGTCCTTGGAACTTTTGTAGCTGGAGTTTTATCAATGTATTTTGTTCATAAGATGAAGTTTACGGGTTATACAACAGTGGAAGCAATAGGATATATAGATATATTAAAAGGGATTAAAGTAAAAGAGCTTGTATCAGCTGGAGTTATTATAGGTAGTATGGGAGCAGTTATGGATGTGGCAATGTCAATTTCTTCAGCCCTTTCAGAAATAAAAAGAAAACACAAGGAAATAACTCCTCATCAATTATTTGCATCAGGAATAACAATAGGAAAAGATATTGTTGGAACAATGGTTAATACATTGATACTTGCTTATATTGGAAGTAGTTTATTTGATGTTTTAATTATTTATATAAATTTACAAGATTTAGAATTTATAAGAATATTAAATTATGAATTTATAGGAACAGAAATTTTAAGAGGATTTATAGGAAGTATAGGAATACTTGCAGTAATTCCTATAACATCCTATTTATGCGCACATATGAAAGAAAAATAAAATTTGGAGGTAAGAGATATATGAAAAAAGCAAAACACGGGATATTGATATTGGTGCTCTTAATTGTAGCGGGGGGACTGATAGCTAAAAATACTATTGTAAAAAGAACTTTAGAAGAAAATTTAACAAAATCTTTAGAAGCTAATGTAAAAATAGATAGTGTTGGTTATAACATTTTTGGTGGTATTCTTAATATTGATGGTCTTAAGATAGAAAGTAATGAAGATAGTTCACAAGATGTTGTTAAGATAGGAAGTATTTCTACAAAGATTAACTATAGAAAAATATTTGAAAAGGAAATAACATTAGAAAGTGTAGAAGTGGAGAATATATTACTAATACCTAGTAAGAGTGATACAGGGCTAAAAGCTATAAAACAAGAGGATGCTACAAAGGAATTAGCAGCTTCAATTATAAAAAATTATAAGCTAATGTTTGAAAAAATTAATTTTAAAAATGATGCTACAACTGAGAAGGCAAGACAAATATTCTTAGGAACAACAACACCTCTATTGGATAAGTATATTGATTATAAATTATCAGATTATAGTACTGAATATATTCAAGTAATATTGAAAAAATATGTAGCAGCAAAGGCAAATATAAGAACAACTTTAGGAAATCCATCTCCAGATGATTGGGTAGTAAACATTGATAATTTTAATGTTAAAACAACATTATTTGGAAGAGAATTTGCTGGAACAATAAAGGGAGTTTCGACAGATATTACAAGAATGAATAAAATGATTCCAATAGTTTTAACAGCTAAAAATGTTGAAGAAGATAGTGTGATTGATGGAAAAATTAATTTTTATAGATTTGAAGGAGAAATTAATACTTCTTTAAAAAATGTAAATATAGGAACTATTCCAACTGTAAATGAGTATTTAGGTGGAAAATTATATATGAATCAAAAAATATTCTTATTACCTGGAACTAAAGTTTTTGTAGATGGTGATATTGATATTAAAGATGTGGTTTTAAAAGAAGAAAAGATAGCAGAGTATTTCTTAGATGATAAGGAAGCTATAAAAGTAATAACAGGTGGAACTAATGAGAATTTACAAAACTTTAAAATTTCATATAAATATAGCCCAAGAACAAATAAAGTTGATGTTGATTCTAATTTAGCTGAAAAAATAACTATTTATTTAGGTGGAGATGCTAATTATTACAGTACTTTAAAAAAAGATTTCCAAGAAAAATATGGAAAAGAATTAGATAAAGCTAAAGAAAAAATAAATAATGTTTTAGATGGGCTTTTTAAATAAAAATTTAATATTTAATTCATATAAAAAAATGGTGTAGAATTCCTGCACCATTTTTATTTTAAAATCTTGAAAAATATTCAATTGATTTTGCAAAGTTTTTAATTGTTTCATCAGCATTACCATTTTCAATACCTTCTCTAACGCAGTGTTTTAAATGTCCTTCTAGGATAACTTGTCCCGCTTTATGTAAAGCGCTTTTAGCTGCATTAATTTGCATTAAAATATTATCGCAAGGGACATCTTCATCAATCATTCTATCTATAGCATTAATTTGTCCTATAATTTTCTTTAACCTTTTATGAAGTTTATCATGATTCATACATTTATTCATAATCCTATCCTCCTTGTATACCCATATGGGTATATGGAAATCATATCAGTTATAAAATAAATTGTCAAGAAAATAAAATAACAAATTTAAATATGTTATAATAATTTTATTAATAAATGTTTAATTAAAGAGTAAGGAGGAAGTATGATAAAAGAAATTGCCCATGTGGGAATTACTGTGAAAAATATAGAAAAATCAATAGATTTTTATAAAAATATTCTTGGTTTAAAATTTAAAGGAGAGCTTCTTATGGAAGGAGAGGAAACTGATTTATTATTTAATAAAAAAAATAGTAAAGTAAGGGTAGCTTATTTAAATGGAAGTGATAATTTATCTTGTCCTCCAATAGAATTAATAGAATTTCTGTCAAATGATTATGAGAAAAATGATATTGATTTGCATAGAGGTTCCATATCAGAAATTTGTTTTTATGTTGATGATATTGATAAAGTTTATATGGAGTTATTAGATAAAGGAGTAGAGTTTATTTCATCTCCTCAAATGTTTGATTTTTCAAAACATGGATTTGGGAAAAGTAAGGCAGTTTATTTTAAAGATATAGATGGTATTATTTTAGAATTAATGGAAGTTATAGAATAAAAAAAAGCTCCTGATTTCAGGAGCTCTCATATTATAAAAAGTATTTTATTTGGCAGGTTTTAAGAATCCAATTAAAGCAGCTGTTATAAATGATCCAACAAGGACAGCAACAACATACATAATAGGATTAGTCATAACTGGTATAACAAATATTCCACCATGAGGAGCAGGAAGTTGAACTTTAGCAAACATAGATATTCCACCTGCAATAGCAGAACCAATTATACAAGAAGGTATAACTCTAGCAGGGTCAGCAGCAGCAAATGGTATTGCTCCTTCTGTTATAAATGAAGCTCCCATAATATAACAAGTCTTACCAGCATCTTTTTCTTCTTTAGTAAATTTATTTTTAAATACAGTAGTTGCAATTGCAATTCCTAAAGGGGGAACCATTCCACCAGCCATAACAGCAGCATGAGGATAGAAGTTTCCAGCAGAAATCATAGCAATACCAAATGTAAATGCAGCTTTATTTATAGGTCCACCCATATCAACAGCCATCATTCCAGCAAGTACAACTCCAAGTAAAACTAAATTTCCAGTTCCCATAGATTCAAGCATTGAAGTCATTCCAGAGTTAAGAGCAGCTACAGGTCCAAGGATTACTTTATACATAACAGTACCTGTAATGAAAATTCCAAATAAAGGATAAAGTAATACAGGTTTAATTCCTTCTAAACTTTCAGGTAATTTAGCAAAAACTTTCTTAAGTAAAATTATAGAATAACCACCAAGGAAACCACCAATTAGAGCTCCAAGGAAACCAGCACCATTATTAGCAGAAATAAGTCCAGCAACCATTGCAGGAGCAAAACCAGGTCTGTCAGCAATACTCATTCCAATAAATCCAGCCATAACAGGAATCATTAGGAAGAATCCATTTCCTCCACCAATATCCATAAGAAGTTTTGCAAATGGATGGAAACTAGGATCATTAGGATCAAAGGCTTTAATTCCAAACATAAATGAAATTGCAATTAATATACCTCCACCAACAACAAATGGTAACATATTAGAAACACCTGACATTAGATGTTTATAGAATCCAGTTTTTTCTTTTTTAGTAGGAGCTTTAGTTTCATCAGCTGTGTATATTGGAGCTGAGTTATTTGTTGCTTCATTTATTAATTTTTCAGGATTTTTAATTCCTTCTTTTACAGGAACTATAACTACATGTTTTCCATTAAATCTAGTCATTTCAACATTTTTATCAGCAGCTACAATAATTCCCTTAGCATTTTTAATTTCATCAGTTGTAAGTTCATTTTTTACACCAGTAGAACCATTAGTTTCTACTTTTATTTTTATTCCAAGTTCACTAGCTTTTTTTCTTAAAGCATCAGCAGCCATATATGTATGGGCAATACCTGTAGGACAAGCTGTAACTCCTAATACATCAAAATCTTTGTCATTATTTTCTGCTGTTTCTTTTTTTTCAGTTTTAAGAAGAATATCTATAATTTCTTCCTTTGAAGTAGCCTTTAATATTCCTTCTCTAACCTCATCTTCTAAAAGAGAAGTTGTAAGTTGTGAAAGAACTTCTATATGAGAATCTGTAGCAGATTCAGGAGCAGCAATCATAAAAAATATTTTAGAAGGCTCATTATCTAGAGAATCATAATCAATTCCTTCTTTAGATATTCCAATTGCAACAGTTGGAACTTTTACAGCTGCAGTTTTAGCATGGGGAATAGCAATTCCTTCTTCTAAACCAGTAGAACTTTGTTTTTCTCTTTTAAGTATTTCTTTTTTATAATCCTCACGATCATTTAATTTACCATTTTCAAAAAGCATATCAACTAATTCATCAATAACAGCATCTTTATTTTTAGCTAAAAGATTTAAGTTGATACATTCCTTTGTAATCATAGACTTTAACATTTTATACCTCCTAATTATATTTAATTTAAATTTTATGAATCTCTATATCAGTTAATAAATTATTCATATCTTCAAAAGTAGTAAGCCCCTTTGAAAAAGCAGTTGAACTTCCAGATGCAATTGCGTATCTATATGCTTCAACTATATCTTTATTCAAATAAAGACCATATAATAAACCAGAAACCATTGAATCTCCAGCTCCAACAGAACTTATAAGTTTTCCTTGAGGTACTCCCCCTTTATAGATTCCCTTTTCAGAAATTAAGATGGAACCTTCTTTTCCAAGGGAAATAATAACATTTTCAGCTCCAAGAGTTCTTAATTTTTTACCAGCTTCTATAAGTTCTTTTTCATTTTGATATTTTTCATTAAAAAATTCTTCAATCTCATCTTTATTAGGTTTTACAAGAAAAACCTTTTCACATAGGGAAAACTGTAGTGGCTTTCCTCTAGTATCAAGAATAACTTTTACATTTTCAGGTAAAATATCAATGATTTTTTTATAAATATTTTTATTTAATGAAGTAGGAACGCTTCCTGATAATACTAAAATATCATTTTCCTGAATACATTCAATTGTTTTTAAGAATTGTTCATATTCTAGAGTAGATATATTAGGGGACATCCCTGCAATTTCACTTTCAGATTTTTGTGTTTTCATTTTAATATTTATTCTAGTATTTTCCTTTATATCTATAAATTTTTCAATTATTTCGTAATTAGAAACATTTTTTTTAATATATGCTCCAGTAAAACCTCCTACAAAACCAAGGGCAGTGCTAGGAACACCAAAGTTTTTTAAAACCTTTGATACATTTATTCCTTTTCCTCCAGGAAGAGTGTATCCATTTTTTAAAGAATTAAGATTACCTTCTATAAATTCATTCATTTCTAAATAATAATCTATAGCTGGATTTAAAGTAACTGTATAAATCATAAATTGCCTCCATTATTTTTTTGCCTTATCTATTGCCTTTGTAATTTCCTTTGGTAAATCAGTATCAGAAATTAGATCACCATCATTTAATGATGCAAAATTAAAGAAACTCTTAGTTTTAAATTTTGTATGATCACATAGGAAATATATCCGCTTTCCTCTTTTAATTGCTTCAGATTTAACTAAAACTTCCTCTTCATCAGGTGTAGAATATCCTTCAGTATTAACTCCATTAGCTCCAATAAATACAACATCAAAGTTGTATGTTTTAAGAGAATTCATAGCAGAAAAACCAACTAAGGCTCCAGTTTTTTTCTTAAGTTTTCCTCCAAGTAAATAAACTTCTTTATTTATAGCAGTAAGTTCATTTATGTGTGAATAACCATTTGTGACTATTTTTATATTTGGAATATCTTTTAAATATTTGATTAATGCAAAGGTAGTTGTACCAGCATCTAAAAATATAGTATCCCCTTCATGAATGAATTTGATTGATTTTTTGGCGATGATATCTTTTTCCTTGTTGAAGACTAATTTTTTAAAACCAATGTCTTCTTCTTTAGTTTCAACTAAAACAGCTCCACCATGGATTCTTTTGATTTTCCCCTTATCTTCTAAAAAATTTAAATCTCTTCTAGCAGTAGCTTCAGAAATCTTAAGCTTTTCAACTATGTCGTGAACTTTTATGTTTTGTTTTTCTTCTATAAGTTTCAAAATCAGATTATATCTTTCAACTGTTAACATTTAATCACCTCTTTCATTATATTTTAATAATAGCACATGAAATAAAAAAAATCAATCAAAAATAATCAATTTCTTTCAAAAATGCGGATTTTTGGGCTTTTACTGGAAAAAGAAAAATTCCAGGGATTTCCTGGAATTTTTGTATTAAGATATTCTTTTTCTTACTTTTCTTATTAACTTTTGAATGGGATAACCTTTTAAAATCCATATTTTCCTGATTCTATTAAAATTTTCTAAGAATTTTTTTCTACCTTCATCTAATTCTTCCACACATCTTTTTTGCCAAGCTTTACATACTCCTGATAAATCTGAATCAAATAATATTTTTCTTAAAAATCTAGGTAAAAACTTAATTTTAATAGCTGATTGAAAATCTATTATATAAGGATATCCATCCTTTCCCATAATTATATTTCCTAAATTCCTTAAATCTAAATGTACAATATCTTTATCTTGTATTTTTTTAATGTTTTTTTCTAAAGTTATAAAGAACTCTTTTCCTATAATATTTCCGTGGATACCTTTTAAAGCTGTTCCTTCTATATAATTAAAGCTAAGTGTATAAGGAGATATTATATTTACTCCCCCTGCAACTGACTTGTTATTTTTAAGTTCCATCATTTTATTAGCTTCATTTTTTATAAATAATCTTCCCACTGTATTTTTTATTATAAATGGTGATTCTGAAAAATCTTTTATAGTAAGATCCCTCATATCATCTTTATATCTAAAAACTGTAGCATTAGCTATTCTTCCATAATTTAATACTTCAATCCCTTCTTTAGAAATCTTTCCATAAGTTCTTTCAAGCATTTTTAAAACATTAATCTTTTCTCTTTTTAAATTTTTTTCTAACATATAAATCCTCTCCAATAAAAATTGACCGTGCGGTCATTGTTTTCCCCGAGGATATTATAACATATTTTCACAAAAGAAAACAGTCTCTTAAAATAGAGACTGTTGTTTTATTGGTTTGATTAATTTTTTTAATTTAGGCATTTGTCTAACATTTATTTTCATATCATCTTTTAATTCTCCAGTAAGTAAAGATGAAAGAGGATTATGAAGATTTGATTTAATTCTAACTTGATCATAGTTAAAATTAGCATAGCAATACAAGCAATTATGAAGACATGTGTTGTATTCTCCAATATCTATACTTTTAACACAACCACATTCTTCCCGTTGATATGGATCTTTTTCTATATCTATTTCAAAACCTAAAATATCAGAAATTAAATTATTATCAACGCATTTTCCGTGGGTTATTCCATACTTTTCTAAATTATATTTTTCAGAACAAGTTTCTATTTTAATGTTATATTTTTCAGCTATATTTGAAAAGTTTTCACATATGAAGTTTATATCTTCTTCACTCATTTTTAATATATGTAAAGATTTTGTGTTTTTTTCAGTTTTTTTATAATAATCAATGAAACTAATAACACATTTTTCTGTATATCCCTTTAATTTAGAGCAAAGATTTTCAAACGCCCTAACATGATATTCCTTTGTGTAAGTTTCATTTATAAATATAGGATCATATCTTAAAACAACTCTATTACTTCCTATTTTATTAGATAACTTTTTAAAAGTTTCTAAAATATTTTTTTTATTTTTTACATTAAGTTCAACATCTTTCCCGTAAGGGGTGATAGTATATTGAAAATAATAGTTATAACCACTAAGTTCATCTAGTCTAGAAAGCATAGGAGTAGCATCCTTAGTCCAAAACACAAAACAATCAACAGTATTTGGAGAAAGAGTTATTCTACTAATTTGTTTGTCATTAAAAGGATTTGGAACATCTACAAATCCTTCTTTTAAACGGTTAAAAAACCAATTGCTATAAAAAGCAGGAATATCTGTTCTTCTACTAACACTAACAATCATAATCATTATCTCCTTTCAAAATTAATGATACTAAAACATACTTGAGACATTGTTTTGATAGGTTTTCTAGAAAAAACATTTTCATGACAGAATTTTTTAAATGGACAAGGATTGTCTTCTAAAAAATCTAAATAATAATCACTTAAAAAATTAGATAAACTACTAGGATAACCAAATTCAGGTAGTATATCTTCTATTCTATAAGCAAATCCATTTGGTTTCTTATCAAAGGAATAACATTCTGTGAAAGAATCATCTGTTTTATAACCTAATTCATTTTGAATTATATTAAAAATCTCAATTCCTCTCCTGGCATCCCTTGTATTTCTAGCCTTTCTTAAGGAAAGGACAATAGTAAGTTTATCACTTTTAAAATTAGCATTTCTAAATAAATCTTTTAATTTTTCAAAATCTTCATCAGAAAATTCTCCAACTGATTTTGGGAAAATAATTGTATTATAATCATTTTCTTTAAAATCAAAATTAAGGATATCTGAATTGATAACTTTAGCATCATAATCATAATTATCCCAGTAAGACCAATTGATTATATCTACTCCAGTATATTTTATATTTAAATTTTGCTCTGATTTTTCATTAGCCAGTTTCATTCCCCAAAAATCTATTCCACATCCACATCCAATGGAAAGAATATTAAAGTCATTTTTTATAAAATTTCTTTTTATCATTTCATTATATAGGAAGTAATATTCAGTTAAATAAGCTGGAAAATATTTTAAAAGATAATATTGTTGGATAAACTTATTTTGATAATCAGGTAGTACTTCACCTTTAAAACCAAAATTCTTTAGTTCACATAAATATTCCTTTTCTTCTAAATTATCTAAAAAATCAAAGAAAATTTCTTTTAATTTTTCCATTGCAAATAAAATCATATATCCTCCATAAATAAAAAGTGTCCATTTACATTATACCATGAAAGTCTTAAGTTAAGAAATTTTATTTTTTTATCACGAAAAATATTAAAATTAACACGAAAATAACAAAAAAACACATATTTTTTTCAATAAAAAGCTGTTCCAATAATATCAAGTTTTTTTGTATGATGTTCAAAAAAACTTAAAAGTTGACAATTAGTACAAATAAGGATAAAATTGAAATACTGATTTATGTAATTTTTTTCTGGGGGGAGAAAATAAATATGTTATTAAAAAACAGACTAGGTTTAGTGTGCTTTTTTTTAGTATTAACAGAAATTGTAAATGCTGAATTAAAAAAAGAAATTGTTCAAGAAAATGTAATATTTAATCAAGGGTTTCAATTACAAGAAAAAAACAATTATGAAGAAAAGGGAGAGGTATTAGTTAGTTTAAATCCTATGATTTGTTTACCAAAAATGGAAGTAGTAGGATTTAGAGAAAAATTTGATTCATTGGGCGTTTGTATATATACAAACTATATTAATTTTATAAATAGATTTAATATAGTATTTTATGAAGATGAAAGTGGAAGAAATGAAATATTTTCAAAGGATATTAATGGAAAAGAGCTTTTAGAAAAATATAGTATAGAGATACCATTAGAGTATAGATATAAGAAGAAATTGTACTATAAATTAGTTGCTTATGATGATGAAGCTAATTTTGATGAGACAAAAATTCATACTTTAGATATGAAATATAAAAGAAAAGATTTTAAAGGATTATTAGAAAAGATATATGATAAATCATCACTAGTGATTCATAATATTCCTTTGAATTTTTTTAAAGTTACTTTTTTTGGGAAAGAATTTAAAAGTGAAGAAAAAATAGTACTAGATAATGTAGAAGTGAAAGTAGACAAAAAAGGAACTTTTGTATATGAGAGTTACTATATGCCAGGAAAATATGAAGTAAGTTGTAAAACAGATAATTATTCTTTACCTATCCAGTTTGAGGTGGATAATAATTATTCTTTTTTAGTTGGTATAGCAGATTTAAAAATGGGAACAAATGGAATAAGTAGAAAAAGTGATTTATTAACAAAGGGAGAAGAATATGTTGATAATACTTTTAATGAAGGAAGACTAGCTTTTTATACAAGAAATAGAATAGATAAATATAATATAGTAGCTCAATTGGATACTGATAGCCAGAGAATAAAGCATCTTTTTGATGGTCTTGGAAGAAGAAATAACAGAGAAATATTCAAAGATATGAAGACAGAAGATAAGGGCTATACTTTTGGCGATGATTCTTTTTCAAAGATGGATGTTGATACTCAAGGGAAAATGTATATAAGAGCTGAGTGGGATAAAAATAAGGTGTTATGGGGTAACTATAATACAGAAATAAATAATGGAGAATATTTAAATTATTCAAAATCTCTATATGGGGCAAACTTTAAAGGAGCTAGTTCTCTAGTTACAAAATATGGAGAAAATAAGACAAATTGGGGAGCTTTCTTTTCTAACCCAGAAGTTTTAGAAGAATATAATATATTTTTAGGAACTGGAGGTAGTCTTTATTATTTACAAAATAAAGATATAGTAGAAGGAAGCGAAGAGGTAAAAATAGAAGTTAGAAATGAAAAAACAGGATTAAAAATAAAAGAAATTTCTTTATCAGAGGATGAAGATTATGAAATAAATAGAATTCAAGGTAGGATTATTTTAAATGAGCCACTATATCAGTATGGAGCAAGTGATATAGGTGGTCTTATTAAGGATAATCCTATTTCTGATATAAAAATTTATTTAAAGGTATATTACCAATATTATGATAAAGAGTTAGTTGAAAAAAATGATTATTCAACAGGTGGATATTATAATACTTGGATAAATGATAATTTTAAATTAGGTGTAACAGGAATACATTCAACAGAACTAGATAAAACTTATGAATTACAAGGAATTAATGGAGTTTTAAGAAAAACTAAAAACACATATGCAAAATTTGAATATGGAAAAAGTAAAGGTAAAAGAATAGAAAAAGGATATTATTCTTCAAATGGAGGAATGGAATTTAAAGATATAGATTACAAATCAGATGATGAAGATAGCAGACATAATTCAGGTAAAGTTTATAGCATTGAAGGAGTTGTAAAACTTAATGAAATAAATAAAAGATTTAATAAGAATTCATTCACAAATTTTTGGTATAAAAAGAAAGAAAAAGGATTTTCAATGGATTCTTTAGAAGAAGGAAATGAAGAAGAAAAATATGGGTTTACTCTTAAACAAATAATTACTTCTAAATTATCAACTTTATTTAGCTATTCAATGGAAAAAATAAAAGATGAAGATAAAGAAGACGAAAATGAAGACATATCAATTCAAGGAAATTATGCAGTAAATAACAAGTTGACATTATCAGGTGAAATAAAAAGAAGTGAAGATGATTCAGATGATAATGATAGTTTAAGCAGTGAAGATTCCAACGATGAAAATAAAACAGAAGTAGGTATTCAAGGAAATTATAGATTTAGTAATTCTACAACAGGTTATCTAGGTCTTCAACAATCTATAGATAGCTCAGAAAATGATTTAATGATAAATTTAGGTGGAAATACTAAGGTACTTAAAAATTTAAGTATTAAAGGTGAATATTCTATAGGACAAGATGAAGAAGGAGCTTTATTAGGTCTAAATTATTTAGTAGCAGATAATTATGAAACATATTTAAATTTCAAAAGAGAAAATGATGATTCAACTAATGATAATGATATTACTTTTGGACAAAAAGTTTTATTAGGTGAAAAATATGAAATATATCAAGAGAATCAATTTAATACAGGAAAAGATTCTGAGGAAGAAATAAGTCAAGTTTATGGTTTAAATATAAACTTAACTAAAAATACAAAATATGGAATAGGTTATGAACAAGGTGATTTAAAAGAAAAAGATGAGAATAAGAAGAGAAAATCAATAAGCTTGTCTCTATCATATAACAATCATGACAATTTTAAATATAGTAACCGTTTAGAATTAATAAAAGATAAGTCAGAAAAAACAGATACAGAGGAATGGCTAACAGTAAATGATATTAAATATAAATTGAATGAAGAATGGACAGCTATAGGAAAATTAGATTTTTCAATAACAGAAAATAAAAAAACAGGAGACTATGACAAAAAATTTATGGAGTTAGGTATTGGTGGAGCTTATAGACCAATATATAATGATAGATTAAATATTTTATGGAAATATTCCTATATCTATGATCTTAATGGTTTTGATAAAGATGAAGATTATAGTTTTGGAGATTTAGATGAGAGATCAAATATTTATTCTATTGACGCAGTATATTCTTTTACAAAGAAACTAGATGTTGGAGGAAAATTAGCATATAAGCAATCTGAAATGAAAGCAGCAAATGATGAAGATAATTGGTATAGTGCTAAAACATCATTATATGCAATAAATGCAAGCTATAATTTTTATGGGGATTATAGAATTTCAGGAGAATATCATTGGTTGGTTTCAGATGAAAACTCAGAAGTGAAAGAAGGATGCATAATAGGAATAGATTATGATGTAAAAGAAAATTTAAGGGTAGGTATTGGCTATAACTTTACTAAGTTTAGTGATGACTTAAGATATGATGATTATAGGGCTGAGGGTGTTTTTGTAAATATAGTAGGGAAATTTTAATAAAGGAGAAATAAATGGGAAAGTTTAGCAAAAGGTATAGTTACATAACAATGTTTTTGTTTTTTATTTTAAGTATAGTTAGTTTTTCACAAGAAACAGAAGATAACTGGCTAGAATATCCTTCTGAACATGAAATGACAGGAAGTTTTATTTCAAATAAAAATACGTATAATTGTTGGACTGCAGTTGATGGAGCTATAAAAGTTATAGATAATTTATATTCAGAAACTAGTGAAAATAATTTATTAAAACCAGTGAGTGGAAAAAATTATTTTGGAATCCAAGCTGAAAGCACAACGGTTCCAACAAGTGCAAAAGCAATGGTTGCTTTAGGTAAGGAATTAGTAAGTGGGAAAACATATGAAACAAATATTTGGTATTATAATGGTTATTCTATAAATAATAGAACAGAAACTACTAAGAGAAAAATAGTTAATACAAAGGTTTATTTAGCTTATTCATTACCAGAAGCTAAGGAAGGGACTATTCAAATAGATGAAAGTTTTTTAGCAAACTGTAAAGAGATATCAACTTTATCAGATGATGGGAGTAATAACAATTGGAAGCAAACTAATTTAACATTTACTTCTGATAAGTCTGGTAGAGGTTATTTAATATTTATTCCTTTGGTATCTTCAGAAATTCCTGTAGAAAATGCAGTATCAACTTATTTTGCAATAGAGCAAGGGACTGTTTCTTCTATAAATGAAAAAGTTGAATTGCATGATAAAGGGGTTCAATTTTTAGGAAGTGATTATGCAGAAACTTATGGAAAAGATGATGGAATAGTAGGAAAAGGAGAAACAGTAAGTATTAATTATATAGTAGACAATACTAATACTGCAAGTTGGAATCATGAAAAAGAAATAAAAATCTCATCTTCAAGATTAGGTTTTATTGATGGAACAACTTTTAAATTAGTTAAAGAAAAAGATGCTGTTTCTGAAATTGTATCTACTAATAATTATGAAATAGATATACAAAATGGGCAATTAAATTTTAAAATTTTAAATTTAGATTCAGAAAGTAAATATACAATGTCAGTTGATGCTTTTTATGAAAAATATTCTGATGAAGCTAATATACCTGGAGTAGATTATACTTTATATAATTCTTTTAGTGATAAACTTTATTATGAAAAGGGAGAGAAAAAAGATTTAACAATAAATGTAGATGAAGTGGAAGGAAATATTTCAAAAAGACATAATATAATTGATATTGAAGGTGAACTAGTAAGATTAGGAAATGATATATCAGTTGATGATGGATGGATAGGAAAAGATTCATCAAAGATAGGATATAAAAATTTATACTTTGGAAATAATAGTATAACAATTAATGCTAGTCATAATGGTTGGGTTTGTGGTTATTTGAAAAAAGGTTCTTTAAATGATAGAGGACAGTATGATTATTCTTGGGAAAAGATATTTGAAAAAGAGATAGTTGCAGGAAATAATGATATATTATTTGATACTCCTGATGGAACTGATATGATGGAAAAGTTAATTTTGAAATATTCAATAAATAGAAATGATGTAAATAGTATTGAAAAATATTCAGGAAGTGGAGAAGTTGAAATTTATGATATAGATCCTATGAAGAGTTTAAATGTAGAGATTTTAGATATTCAAGATTTAGGAGTTCCTACAGAGGATACAATAGAAGATTTTATAGGAAGTGAAGATGGAAAATTTTGTTATGGAGAAAAAGTGAAATATAAAATAAAAATTTCAAATTTCCAAAACTTTGAAATAAGAAATAAAAAGATTACTTTTAAAAGTACCATGGCAATTTTAGATAAAAGTTTTTTAGAAGTTAAAGATGCTGACGGAAAAGATGTTTTAGGAAAAATTCAAAGAATAGAAAATTCTCAATTTGTAGAAGGTGGTTATAATATTTTAATAAATTCCCTGCTTCCTAATGAAGAAGTATATTTATATGTTAAAGGAGATTTATTAAGAGAAGATTTTAAAGAAGGAGATACTTGGGAGCTTTCAGATGAAATTAGAGATGGAAATATTCTAATTAGTAATACAAGTAAAAGAGAGATTAATAATAGAGACTATGGTAATAATAAAACAGGAAAATATTCTAAATTAGATGAAGTAAGACATTATCAGTTAACCAAAGCAAATGGAGATACTCTTTATTTAGGGGAAGGGGTAACTTATAATAATGAGATTAGTCCTATAGATAATGATATGAGTAATAATGGTGTAGAAGTACCTAAATATTTAGGGAATAAAGAACTTTATAAGAATCATTATGCTCTTTTCATAGGAGTTCCAAATAAATTGTCTATTGATATTAGTGATAATGCTTGGGTCAGTGTTTGGATAAATAATCAAGAAAAATGGCAGGAAGGATCACTGGATAGATATCATATTTTTAAAGGAGTTAAAAATGCTTATTATAATTCAGAAACAGGGAAATATAATATAGAGATTAATCCTCCTAATCAACCAGGAGAATTTAAGACTTTAAGGATAAGAACAGCTTATAATGAACTTGAAGTTAGTGATCCCTTAAAAACCGCTTCTTCAGGTGAGGTAGAAGATTATGAAGTTGCTATATTGCCTCCTTTAGAGCCAACTGTTTTAAATTTTGAAGATTTAGGAATAAATATTCAAGGGAAAATAAATGGAGCAGATAATGACATAGTAAGTTTTGGAGAAAAAGTAAGATATACACTTGAAGTTAAAAATTTAATAAATATACCAGTTGAAGGGAAAAGTATAGTTTACAGAACTAATATGGGAAGTTTGATAGATGGTAGTTTAAAAAAATTAACTAGTGATGGCATAAAGGTATCAGTTGATGAGGTAACTGATGAGAATACTCCTTCAGGATATAAAGATTATAAATTTATTTTTGATAGATTTGAAAAGTCTGTGGAAGGTTCAATATCTAAAACTGAAATTTCTTTTGAAGTGAATGTTAATAGAGAAGATGAAACTAATTGGAAATTAATTGATTCTTTCTTAAGTGAGGGAGCTTTATGGGAAACAAGAGAAAATAATCTTCTTGAAAGAAACTATGGGACACAAGATGAAGTAAGACATTATGGATTTCAGTTAGATAACGGAACTGTAGGAAAAATGGGGGAAAACATTTTATTTGCTAATAATTCTAGTGAATTTACTCCTGTAAATGAGGGAGATGGAGTAGTTTTTCCTCATTCAGAAAAAGATGAGAATATAAATATATTATATGAAAATGGAGAAACAAAGTTAAATGTTAATGTAAATAATCCAGGATATGTAAGAGCGTGGATAAATTATGAAGGAACTTGGGAGGCAATATCAGATATAACAGAAGTATCTCAAGGGGATAATGAATTAACAGTAAGAAAACAAGGTATATTAGATAAAAAATTTAAAGTAAGAGTAAGATATTCATTAATTGAAAGCGATCTAAATAGCCCAGTAGACAGAGGAATAACTGGAGAAGTAGAAGATTATGAAATATTAGGTTATGAATTATTAAAAGTTAAATTTAATGATAGCATTGATTCTTTAAAAGCTTCTCATGAGGAACTAGGAATAGAAACAGATAAGGGTATAGTTGGAGAAAAAGATGGGAACTATTCTTATAAAGAAGATTTAATGTATAAGATTGATATAAAGAATTTAAGTTCAGGTGAAATAAATGATCAAGAAGTTATATTAACTACAGATATAGGGGAAATACTTAATATAAATGATTTAAAGACTTTTGTAATGGAAGGAACTTTAGAAGATGATGTTAATAATAAAGTGAATCTTATTGAACAATCACAAGATACAGAAAATAGAGTTTCTATAGAAAGATTACAAGACAGAAAATATAAAATAAAAATATCTAAATTAAATTCAAAGGAAATAATAGAAGTTAGATTTAAAGTTAATTTAGAAAAAGAATATATAATAAAAAATAATCCAACTAGCTCTTTAAGCGATAAAAGAGAATATATATTTAAATCTACAGATAAACTTGAAGTTGCAGGAAGATTAAATGACTCTCATACAATAAATATGGGAAATAAAGATTATGACTCTACATTAATTGGAAACAATGATTATTATGTGAGCACTCATTTTACTAATAAAGCAAGACATAATATAGTAAAAATAGGAGAAGGACAAGAATTAATAAAATTAGGAAATACTATTGATGGAGATAGAAGTAAAGATCAGTTAAATGCAAATGAAGCTATAGGAGTAATAGAGGGGACTAAATCAACAAATGATGGGGTAGCTCTAAGAAATATAGAAACTTCAGGGGCAAAGGATATTATAAATATAGGTCCTTGGAAAAATAATGGGCCAGCAGGGGAATACGTTCTTTATAATATGGCAAATAATATTTTACCAGTAACAGCAACTAAAGAAGGTTATGTTTCAATATGGATACATTATATAAATCGTAGTTATAGTACAGGAAATGATTATGAAAATTATAGAAGAGATTGGGATGAATCAAATGATTTTTATGGAATTTATAATGTAGATGCTGGTGAAAATAATATAGAGTTAGACCTTACAAAACAAGAAGGATGGTATAAATGTAAATATTGGACTGGTTATCATACAAATACTAAATTAGATTTTTGTGGAACTCACACAGCTATAGTAAGAGTAAGATATGGTCTTACAAGATCAGAGCTTTCTAGTGTAAGAGGAGTAGCTACAACAGGAGAAGTAGAGGAATATAAGATAAATAGCTTTATGCCTCCGTTTAAACTTTCTTTTTCTCATTTTAAAGATTTAGGTTTAGATATTGATGGGGAACAAAAGGGAGTTGCAGATGGTGTTTTAACTCTAGAGGAAAAATTCGAAAGAGAAATAACTATTGAAAATATAACAAGAGCAAAACAAAGCGGTAAGTCAATTATTTTCAGAACTTCCATGTCAGATATTGTGGACTTAAATTCTTTTGAAGTATCAGGAACTAATAGTAATTTAGAGAAATCAAATATAAGTATTGAAAAAATCCAAGACGATTATAGAGATGCATATTATGATGGAGCTAAAATAAGAGAATATAAGATAAATATTGGGGATATAGATCCAGGTAAAAATATAAAAATTAAATTTACTATGGAGATGAATGATAATGGAAATCCATTTGAATATTACAGAAATACATATGCTTGGAAATTATTTCAATATTTAAGATATGATGATAGAACTTTATGTTTTGATAATTTAGGAGATATTCTTCATGATAGAGGACATAATGGATGGTATAATAATAAATTAAAACACTTTCAGTTTAAAATAGAGGGAACAGATGTTTCTTTAGGAGATAGTGTAAATTTTGGAAAAAATGAAAATGATTTACAAAGTGGTGATGGGATAGCCTCTGAAGGGATAAAGAATTTCCCAAGATATAAAAAGAAAGAAGAAACTGAAGAAATAAACACTTTATACGGGGGAGCAAAACATATTTTAGATATAGATGTTTCTCATGATGGTTATTTATCTATTTATACTAATTTAGATGGAAAGGAAATATGGAAAGAGTTAGTTTCTCCTAAAGAGGTAGTAGCTGGAATAAATCATATTGAATTTACATTCCCTAATAATTACGAAGGGAAAGAAGAAGTAAAACTAAGAGTAAGATATGGTGCTAGAGAAAAAGATGTTACTGGTAATGGAGATATTCCTATAGAAAATGCTTCAACAGGGGAAGTGGAAGATTATGAATATAGAGTTCTTCCTCCTATGACTGCCAATTTTGGAAAATGCGAAGATTTAGGAGTTACTACAGATATTGAAAATGCTTCAGGAACAACTATTTTTGGAAAAAATGATGGTCATTGGACAAAAAACGAAGTGATTAGACAAGAAATAATAGTACAAAACTTAACAAATAGTGATTTTAATAAGGAGGATTTGTCTACTAAGATTGTTAAATTAAGTTCTACTTTGGGGGAGATAGAAGATGTTAATAATTGTCAGTTAGAAGCTAAATATTTAACTGGTGAAGATATAACTGATAGTATATCAATTGAAAAGGGAACTAAATTAGGAGAATATTATTTTGTTTTGAGCAACTTAAAAGCTAATGGGGAAGTAAGTGTAAAATTTAATTATAAAGTAAAAAGAGAAAATAGAAGCTTTAATTTAAATAACTATTTAAAAATTGTAAAAACTGTAAATACAGATGATGGAATAAAACAAGATGAATTTTATAATCATAGAGATATAGATGGACAATATTTACAAAGAAAAATAGATGGTGGATATGCAGGATGGCATTATTTTACCAAGGAACAACCACATTTAGGTGAAAAAGTTGGATATAATGATTATGATTGGGATAATGTTTATGAAGAAGATCATTTAGAAAATGATGGAGTTATTATAAATGAATATGAAAATATTTTAACTTTATTAAGTGAAGTGGAAAATACAATAAAAGTAACAGCTACTCATAAAGGATATATTCAATTATGGCTTTATAATCATAATGGTGGACGAGATTATAAAATATTAAAAGAACCTTTATTAATAGATGCAGGAGAAAATACTATAAAATTTACTCTACCAATAAAAGATGCAGGTGGAAATTCTTTCCATACAAATATAGCTAATAGTAGACTAATGATAAGATATGGGCAAACATTATCAGAAGTTTCTTTAGGAGATAGATATTTTGATGATGCACCTAATACTGGAATGAGTACAGGGGAAACTGAAGAATATAATGTAAGAGTTTTACCTCCAGCAGACATAAAATTTATTAAATATGAAGAATTAGGAGTGGAAGCTGAAAATTCTAAAATATATGGATTAAATGATGCTAATGTTGCATTAGGAGAAAGAGTTAGACAAACTGTTGAAGTTACAAATATTTCAGATTTTGATTTGGATCACGATCAAATGACAAGAAAAGTTGTAGAATTTCAGTCTAATAATGGAATATTAGAACTAAATGAAGATGGAACAATAAACAAAGAAAGACTTGCTTTAAGTGCTCATAAAATTTTAGAGGATGATAGTAAGGTAGACTGTACTTTGGATATAACAGTTGAAAAAGGAGTAGATGATTCTCATTATAAATTTATTTTAAATGGATTAGCATTAAACGGAAAAGTAGAGATAGCTTTTAATTATTTAGTAACTAAAGAAAATGATAATAAAGTTATAAATAAGTTATATATTGCAAACTCTTTTTCTAATATAGAGAGA
Organism: Fusobacterium sp. JB019; assembly: GCA_030673965.1. Lineage (NCBI taxonomy): Bacteria > Fusobacteriati > Fusobacteriota > Fusobacteriia > Fusobacteriales > Fusobacteriaceae > Fusobacterium > Fusobacterium sp. JB019. Next base: position 42,601 of record JAUTCN010000006.1, read on the forward strand.
GATTCAACACAAACTCCTAAGATAGTAGGGAATAAATATCCTGACTTTAATAAAGATTATGGACAAGTAGATACAAGCCCTACAATAAATAATAGACATTATTATGTTAAAGAAAAGCCTTGTTTAGGAGAGCAAGTTACATATAATGATAGTTACCATGAAACGACTAGAGAAGATAATGATGGAGTTGAAATAAGATCATTAGCAAGATATGGAGAATCTGAAGAAAGATTAACTTTATTTAGTAATCAATGGAATGAAATAAATATAAAAAAAGTATCAGAAGAGGGATATGTAAAAATATGGCTAGATAATACACCTATAAAAATAAAGGAAAATTATTTAGATGAAGGGACAGGAAATGAGCTTTTCTTAATTAAAGAAGAAGAAAAAGAAAATAAAAAATTATATATTTATATTCCTAAGGATTTTGAATATAAAACAGGAACTTCAAGAAAACATCTTATTATAAGATATTCAGTTAATGAAAAAGATATTGAAAATTATAATACTTCTGCTAAATTAGGTGAAGCAGAAGAGTATATAGTTAGAGTAATACCTCCTATTGAAGGAAGATTTATTCCTAAAACAGATGGAGAAATAAGAGATTTAGGTGTTAAATTAAATTCTAGTGCAGGAAGTAATGCAGGAAAAATATTTGGAGCTAGAGATGGTGAAATAACTTTAAGAGAATTATTTGAAGAGCATCTAGAATTTAGAAATGATTTAGATAAAGAAACAGAATTTACACCAGTTGAAATTAATAGTAATATAGCTTACTCCTTTGAAGATTATGATGTTAAGAAAACAAATAATTTAGCAGAAATAGAATTTTTAGTAAACGGAGAGGATAAAAAAGAAGAATATATTAAGGATATAACTATTAATGGTAAAAAAATAAAATTTAATTTGAAGTTAGGACCAAATGAAATAGGGACATTAAAATTCAAATTGAAACCATTAGAAGAAGATAAAGATAAATGGAAAATAATAAATAGTATAAATATTTCATCAACTTTTCAAGATATTACAGATGAAAATTATACATTATCAGGAAGTGGAAGAACTTATCCAGTAAGTGAAATGAATGGAAAAGTTTATTATCCTGAATTTAAAGTAGATTTTGAAAATGCTTCATCAACTCATACTTGGAATCCGTATGATTTTTATAATAGAAAATATGGAAGTCATGCCTACATGATAAGAAATGAGGCAATTACTAATTATTCTAATTTAGGTGAAATAATAAATCCAGAAACTAGAAATTATCAGGTTACTTGGAGTAGTACACCAAATAATTCAGCAGATGATGATACTTTTATTAAATCTGATGGGGGAATAGATATTCCTAAAAATTCATCAAATAAACTATATCTATATAATGATGCTAATAATAAATTTCATTACATGGCAACAGAGGATGGATATGTAACTTTTTGGCTATGGCATAGAACAGGATGGAGCGGTAATTATCCTTGGGTGGATGAACATTTATTAGATAAATATCAAAAATATAATGGACCTTATGGAGAATATACGAAAATTTCAACTCCAATAAAAGTTAATAAAGGTGAAAATGTAATAGATTTATATGTTAAAAATTTATGGTATGAAAATGATTATAACGATTATGATCATCAGAATCTGGGAACAAGTTATGGGGTTCTTAGAGTAAAATATGCACTAGAAGCAGATGATCCTGGATTAGCAAAACCAATTGATTTCTTATCTACTGGAGAAGTAGAAGATTATAAAATTGCAAGTTTCGCAATACCTTTTACAATAGATAATATTGAAATAGATGATTTGGGACTAGAAAATGAAGAAACAGATGCAATTAGTGAAGATAATTATGATGCTAAAAATGGAACATTATCTTATAAAGAATATTATGATTATGTTTTAACATTAACTAATACATCAACAGCTAATCAAGTAATAAAGTTTAGACATATAAATGGTGATGAAACAGTTAACGGAGAAAAAATAAAATACAGAAAAATATTTAGTAAAGGTTCTGAAACTAATAAAGCAGCTATAGAAAGTAGTAATATTTCAAATTCACAAGCTACTTTTAAAGTTGAAGCAACAACTGATGGAGATGGAATTATCACAGTTTATAATATCGCTCCAGGAGAACAAATAAAAATAAGATATAAGGGTAAAATAATAAATGAAGCCCAAACTAACTATAATGAAGAGGGAAGTAGCACTTTAACTAGATATAAAAAATATGAATGGTATGGAAAAGATGAGTTTTGGACAAATAGAAGAAAAATTTATTTAAATAAATTACCAGATCAAGAAAAAGTTGTAGATTCAAGAGAATATTTATTAGTTGGAGCTGGAAGCGATGGAAATAAAGGAGATAATTTAACAGCTAGAGATTATGGTTCTGGAGAAGTAGCTATAGATGGTAAGATTCCAGATATATATGGTGAGGTTAGACATTATAGAGCCACAGATCCAAATGCTAAAGCAGCAACTATTGATCAAATTTTACATATAGGAAATGAAATTAATTTTGAAAATGAAATAAGAGATGTTTCTTTAAAAAGTGATGAATTTGATGGAGTTACTTTTGATCATGAAAAGGATGAAGATGGTAGTAATGTTCTTTATAGTGGAATAAAAAATGGAATAAATGTAAATGTAAGTCACGATGGATATATAAGTTTCTTTTTAAATAAAAGTGAAGGATATATATATAATGATAATAGAACAGGAAGCTGGGCAAATGATGATATTTTACCAGTATCTCCTTATAGAGATTCTGAAATTCCTGATTCTGAATTTATTTCAGAGCCAATTAAAGTAACTAAAGGGGACAATCATTTAGTTATAAAAGTTTTTGATATTCCTGAAACTATTAAAATTTTAAGAGTTAGATATGCTGCTCATAAGGAAGATATTACTACTCCTTTAGGAATAGCAAGAAGTGGAGAGGTAGAAGATCTTCCAATAAAAGTAATCCCTTTGGAAACTGGATTTAAATCAGCAGAAGATTTAGGAGTTAAGACTAGTTTGAAAGATGAAAGATTAGGAATAAAAGATGGAAGTTTCCTTTACAAAGAACTTTACGAAACAACATTCACAATAAAAAATGATTCTATATATGATATGGAAGATGCTAAGGTTATATTAAAAAGTAACATATCTCAAGTATATAAAGATAATTTAGTTGAAAATGTTGAAAATGGAATTATTTATTATGAAGTTTATGATGCCACAGGTCAAAATAAATTATCATCTTCAGATGGAACAGGGGACCTAGAAAAAGTTTTAAGTATAAATGTAACAAAACTATTAGATGGATATGAAAATAAGATAATTATTCCAAAACTTTATAAACAAGAAGTAGTTACAATTAAAATGAAAATGCTTATAACAGATGAAGATAAAGAAACATGGAAATTAAAAAATAAACTAGAAGTAAATGGAGAAGTTCAAGGAACCCAAGTTTTACCATATATGTATAGAGATTATGGTGGTGGAAACTTAGAAGGAAATAGGAATCCAGATAATGAAGTTTTACATTATTATTTAAAAGATAATGGAAATAAAATTAGGTTAGGGGTTACATCAGATTCTGAAGAGACACCGTATAATGATGCACTTAATAAATCTAATGATCCAGATGATGATGGAGTTGAAATTTTTGTAAAAGATTCAGAAAAAATAATATTTAATAATTTATTTAATGAATTAAAGTTATATCCTAGTCACAAGGGTTATGTAAGTTTTTGGATAAATAATGATGATAGAAATTGGGATAATGCAACTCAGTTAAAAGTTATTGATTCAGAGTTTAATGAATCAGATATTTTGGAAGTAACTCCTAATTCAAAATATGAGTATATAGCTAAAGTAAAGGCACCTGATTTAATTAATCAGAATAAATATCTAAGAGTTAGATATGCACTTGATAAAGAGGATGTTCAAGATAATTCTACTTCAGCAAGAAGTGGAGAAGTAGAAGAATATTTAGTGAAATTAATTTCTGGAATAAAAGCTCAATTTGAGTATATTGAAGATTTTGGAGTTGAAGTGGAAACTGTTTCAGGTAAAAAGATGGTTATTGGTAAAAATGATAGAAATTTAATTCCTGAAGAAAGATTTTTACATAGAATTAGAATAGAAAACCTAACAGATTTAGAACAACGAAATATAAAGATAAAATATGAAACAAAAATAGCAGATATTCTTCTAGGAGATTTAGAAAATAATCCAATAAAAATTTATTCTAAAAATTCAGATGGAACAGAAACTGAAGTAACAGAAGATGTAGAAAGAGAAATAACAGATAATGAAGGATTAGAAATAAATCAACCAAAAAGTTTAAGGATTAGATCTTTAGAAAGTTTAGATGAAAATAAAGATTATGAAATAACTTTAGGAAAAATAAAACCAAGAGAAACTATTTATTTAGAATTTTATGCTAAAGTAGTAAAGGAAGATGAAGTTAATTGGGCTTTAGTAGATAGAGTTTATGTTGATGGAATTTTAAATTCTACAGCAGAATATCAAATGAGTAGAGATTATGGAAGTGGATATATTGAAGGGAATAGAGATTTAACAGAAGAAGCAAGACATTATATTTCTAAGATAAGAGATTCTTCTAAAGAAGTTCCTATTGGATTAGGAGAATACCCAAATCAAAAAACAGATGTTTTAGATCAAGATTTAGAAATAAAAGATAGGGTAGATAATGGTATTTTATTTGAAAGAGATTCTTTAGATGGAAGAAAAGTTTTATACAGTAACCTTAAAAATAAAGTGGAGATAGCTCCTACTTTCCCTGGTTTTGTAACTATTTGGTTAAATAATTCAACTACTGCAGATAGTAAATCTGAGTGGGATATCGAAAAGGATATAGTTAATGCTAAATTAGAAGAATCTATGGAAAGTTATCAGAAAGTTAATGAAGTTCAAGGTCAATATAATTTCCCTAATGAAAGTGGAGAGATTATAAAAACTGGAACGGATACAGATAATTTATTTATACAGTTACCTTCATTTGAAGGAGAGGAAAAAGTTCTAAGAATTAGATATTCAATAGACAAAAAAGATACAATAATTTCATCTACTAAAAAAGGAATATTATCTCCTTTATATACAGCTAGAACAGGAGAGGTAGAAGATTATAGAGTTAAGATGATTAGTGGAATAAGAGCAAAACTAGTTTCTATGGTTGATAGGGGAGTAAAACCAGAAGATGCACCAGAAACAACTAAAACTATGACTTCAGAGGAAAAAATAGCCAATGAAAATGAATTAGATAAGGTTAGAGTTGGAATTCAAGATGGAAATGTATCCTTAGGAGAAGTTGTAGATACAGTTTTAGAGGTTAAAAACTTAACTCCTTTAGAACAGAATGGATTTACAGATGGAACTAAAAATAGTATAAAAATTAGAATCAATAATGGATATTTAGATACTGGAAATAACTTTATAAAAATAACTTCTGATTTACAAGGAGAAGTTATAATAAATGGAGAAAAGGGAGAAGATGATCATAGAGTATCCATAGAAGAAAGAACAGATATTGACACTCCATCAGGATGTAAAGATTATGAGATTTTAATTGATAAAATATTAGCTCATGAAACTTTAAATATTTATTTAAGACAACATATAACTGAAGAATTTAAAGAAAATGATGGGAATAATTGGATTATAAAAAATAAACTATTATTTGTTCAAACTGATAGTTTAGGAAATGTGATAGTTCAACCTACAGAAGAAACACAAAAAACAATGCCAATGAAAAGAGATTATGCATCTAGTTTAAATGCTTTAGATTATAGAAGCGAAGTAAGAAATTACGGGACTAAAGTAGGGCCATATACAACTGGTACAGACTCTAGAGAATATATGAAGTTAGGAAGTTCTTATACTATGGAAGAAAATCCAACAAATGAGATTTCCAGTGATGACGGAGTATCTTTTAAAAATGAAGATGGTAAAAATATCTTATATTATGGATTTATAAATCAATTATCTTTAGATATTAATAATAATGGATATGTTAGTGTTGCTATTTCTGAAGATGGAAATACTTGGAAAGAATCTGATAAGTTACAAATAACTAATAATGAAGAGGAAGCTTTAAATCTTACAGAAAGTAGTGATTCATATAATACAAAAGTTACTTATGACAGTTCATCTAGTGATGTACAAAAAGTATTTTTAAAACTTCCAGCTAAATACTATTTAGGACAAGAAAGAAGATTTAGAATAAGATATGCACTTAATAATTCTAATATAGAAGATATGTTAGCTCCTTGTTTTTCTGGAGAAACAGAAGACTATAATGTTAAGATTGTTCCAGGATTAAAAGTTGATTTACTGGAAGAATTTGAAGATGAAGGATTGTTACTAGAGGATGGTGTTACAAGAGTAGGTGCAGGAGACGGTAACTTATCTCCAATAGAAGATGTAATAAGAAAAATAAATGTAACTAATAAAACAGCAGCAGAGCAACATGATGTAAAAATTAATTACTATACTGATATTTGTGAAGTTGACAAAACTTACTTTAAAGTTTTAGATTCTAAAACAAAAGCAGAACTTTCAAGAACAGTAAATATAATAGAAGATACAAGTTATACTGGAAATGGAAAGAAATATATTTTAACTTTGGATAAGATACTAGGAGAATCTAATAAGAATAATACAGAAGAAAATTCTTTAGGAGAACAAGTTCAAATCCAAATTAGAGAAAATATAAAAGCAGAAGCCCTAACAGGAGGAGATCCAAAAGCTGAAAAGAAATGGAATGTAACTGATAAAGTATCATTTGTTGTTGAGTATGATAAAACAAATACTAGTTATACAACTAGCGGAATTCAAGATGAATCTTCAATAGAAATGGTAAGAGATTATGGAAATAATTTATTAAACTCTAATCCTAAGAATGAATTTACAGGAGCAAGACATTATTTAGCTCTAACAGAAGGAATTAAATTAGGAGATAGTATAGATTATGAAAATGCCCCAACTAATGAGTTACTTGAAGATAACGGAGTTATTTTCCTAAATGATTCCATATATAATAATTTAGCAAATAGAGTGGAATTAAAAAATCCTCTTCCTTACAAGGGATATATTTCAGTATGGCTGTCAAATGATGGTACTGACAATGATTATGTTAAGGAAATAATAAAACAAGTGGAATATCCAGCGAATACAACTGAATTAATATTAAATATTCCACAAGAATCACCTTATTTACCAAATACACCTGGAATAGTAAATTCAGGATATAAATATTTAAGAATTAGATATGCTCTGCATAAAGATGATATTGAAACTCCTTATGAATTTGCAAGAACAGGAGAAGTCGAAGACTATAAATTAAAGGTAATAAGAGGTCTTGATATTAAATTTGATAATTCTGGTGAATACCAATTAGATGGCAAATATAAACCTAAAGATATTGGATTTAATACAGATGAAAATGAAATAAATGTTCCTGGAAGAGATGATGGATATATAGGCTACAAGGAATATATCAAGCATAAAATTAAAATAACAAATCCAGTAGATTATGTTCAAATTAATAAAGAATTTAGATTTGAGACAAATGTAGGAACTTATGTGGAAGGTAGTTTAGTTTCTTCTAAGGAAGGGGTTACATTTGAAAATGGAATAATGAAAATAGCTCAAATTGATTCAAATGAAACTATTTATGTAGAATTTAAAGAACAAATTACAAGTGAACCAGAAGATTGGAATTTAGTTGATAAGATATTTGTAGATGAAGAAGATCCTACTAAAGAAGAATTAATTAATGATAGAGTGTATTCTTATGAATTTAAAAGAGATTACGGAAATGCATTAATAAATGATAAGACAGATAAGGATGTAAGACATTATTTATCAAAATATGATGATGGTTCTGGAAAGAAATTTATTCAAATAAAAGCTTTAGATACAGATCCTGATATTAATTATGAAAAATCACCTACGGATAAAAAAGTAGAAGATACTGGTGTTGACTTTATTGAAAATTTAGAAAAAGAGAAGATTTTAAGAAATAATTTTGTAAATAAAGTTGAGGTAAATGTATCACATGATGGATATGTTGGAGCGTCTCTTACAATAGATGATTCAAGAAATACATTAGAAAATGTTCTTGTTGATAATGAAACTGATAAGAATATACTTTCAGCAGTGAAAGTTACAAAGGGTAAAAATATAATATATATTAAAACTCCAGATATTCCAAATACAGATCAAATATTAAGAGTTAGATATGGATTAAATGAAGAGGATGTAATTTTAGAAAATAAAATAGGAACAACAGGAGAAATTGAAGATTATGAAGTTAGAGTTGTTTCAGGATTAGCTACAAGATTCATAGATTCATTTAATAAAACAGATTCTGATAATGAGGAAATTGAAAGTAAAATATCAGAAGGAAAGTTATTACATGACCTAGGAATAGATATAGATTCTAAGGGTACCATGGCAGGAGTTAATGATAAGAACTTAACTATAGGAGAAAAGAATATTAAAGTTATAGAAATAAAGAACTTAACTTCTTTATCTCAAGAAGAGCCTGTAGAAATTATTCTAAAAAATAATATTGAAACTATTAATACAAATAGTGATCATATTAAATTATTTAGTAAAGCAAAAGATGGAGAAATAAAAGTTGAAAAATATCCTAGTGAAAACTTAGAGATAGTACCATTGGCTATTAAAAATAGTTATAGCATAAGAATAAAGAAAATAGATAAAAGTGAGACATTCTATATTAAATTAATAGGAACTGTTGAAAGTGAACCGGTAGCAACATATGAAAAAGAGAAGAAATGGAAGGCTTTAAGTTCTCTTACTTTAGAAAGTAATGTAGTTGATACTATAGAATATAATATGGAAAGAGATTATGCTTCAATTTTAAAAGAAGGTGAAGTTTCATTCAAAGGAAACAGATACTATTCAGTTAAACTAAATGATAAGCAGGTACAATTAGGAACTAATTTTGATAATGAAGAAGAAGTTAACGATGAATTGTTAGAAAATGATGGACTGACTTTAAGAAAAGATATAGAAGATGAAAATACTTTAGTTCTTTATAATAACTTTGATAATGCTATTCCAGTAACAGCTTCTCATAATGGTTATTTGAAATTATGGACATCTAAATTAGATGAAAATACATGGACCCCTATATTAGATAAGCTTGATATAGATTTATTTAATGTAGTTCAAGGTGAAAAAGAAATAATTGTAAGAGTTGGAGATATTTTAGCAAAAGGTGAAGATCAAAATAGAATATTAAGAGCAGGTTATTCACTAACTGAAAATAATATTTTACCAATAGGATATAACCAAGCTGGAGAAGTAGAGGATTATAAAATAAAATTAGTTTCAGGATTCAAAGCAGAATTTGGTGAATTAGAAGATTTAGGAGTTCCAATTGATAATTTTGATGGAGAGAAAATAGGGCCAAATGATGAAAATATTTCTCTTGGTGAATATGTAAAACAAAAAGTAATAATAACAAATTTATCTAAATTACCTCAAGAAAATAAAAAAATAAGAATAAAGGTTAATGTTGGAGAAATTTATCTTGATGGTTTAGAAAGCGATAATTTAAAATGGATTGAACCTAAAAATAAAATAGATTCAATAATTAAGGTACCAACTTCTATTGAACCTGGATATAATGAATATGAAGTTAATGTTCATGAAATTGATGGAAATGAAACTTTAGAACTAACTTATTTTATGAAAATAACTAAGGAAAGTATAGAGTGGAAAGAATGGAAGTTAAGAGAAAAAATTTGTGATTTTACAACTGACTTAGAACTAGCTAATTTAGAAAAAGATATGTTAAGAGATTATGGTGAAAACTTCATAGGTTCATATGATGAATATTCAGGAGTAAGACATTATACAACAAAGGGTATAAATAAAGCTTATCTTGGGGAAACAGTTGAAGAAGGAACTAATGATGGTGTTATTTTAAAAACAAAAGTTGTTGGGGACAGTAAAATAAATATATTGCATAATAACTTTACGAATAAAATAACAATTAAGCCAAATCATGAAGGATATATATCTTTATGGCTAAGTGAAGATTCAGATGTTAAAAGTAACTGGAATACATCTACCTCTTTAAATATTAGGAAAATAACTGATGAAGTTCCTAGTGAGAAAGAAGCTTATGTACTTAAGGTTACGGAAAAAGATCAAGATATAATATTTGATATTAAAGATTATATTAAAGAAAAAGCTCCTTTAAATAGAATTTTAAGAATAAGATACGCCACTAATAAGGAAGATGTAGAAAAACCTATAGGAGTAGCTAAAACAGGGGAAGTTGAAGACTATAAAATTCAAATTAATTCTGGATTTAGTGCTACTTTTGAAAAGGAAAGTACAACTCTTGGAAAATATGCGCCTAAGGATTTAGGTGTTCATATCAATGGTGTTATATACGGTGCAAATGATGAAAACTTTGTTCCAGGAGAAATAATAGAACATAGAATAAAGATAGTAAATAATAATGATTATGTTCAAAAAAATAAAGAAATAATATTAAATTCAAATCTTTGTAAATATGGGGGAGAAGAATTTACTTTTGAATCAGTAGATGCTTCAGATAATAATATTTCTAAGATAGAAGATATTGTAGATACTAGTTTACCAAGTACTTATAATACAAAAATAACAATAGGAAAAATAGAAGGAAATAGCTCAATAATCCTAAAAGTTAAGTTTAAAGTTATAGGTGAAGATTTAACTGAAGATGGTAAATTTAAATTACAAGATAGAATAATTTATGAAGGGTATATACCTAAATTTTTAGAAGAAGATATCCAAAGTGAAAGATCTTATGTTGGATTAATGTTAAGAGATTATGGTGAAAATATTGGAAATGAAGTAGAGTCAGATGAAAATATTAGACACTATATTACAAAGGATTTCTATCTAGGAGAGAAAGTAGCAGAAGAAGAAAATAATACTACATCTAGTGATAATGATGGAGTAATATTTACAAAGGATAAGTTAGGAAAAGAAAATATAATCTATAACGGTTTAACAAATGAAATTAATATTAAATTTAATGAAGATCCTAAAATGATTACAGAAGGATATATTTCAATATACCTTGATGAAGCAAAGAATAATGATTGGTCAAATGCAAAACTTTTAATTGATAAACAACTTGTTACAAAGGATGTAAATGTTGTTAAGCTTGAAATTCCAGACTATATGAAGGATGGAAATTTTGAGGATAAGAAATTAAGAATAAGATTTGCAGGTGATAAAGAAGATCTTTCTAAAGACTATAGTGTAACTGGAGAAATAGAAGATTATCAATTGAAACTAGTTTCAGGATTAGATGTTAAGTTTGGAGAAAAAGCTGAAACTTCTTATGTATTAAATGATTTAGGACATATTTCAAATGACGGAGTTTCAATTGGAGAAAATGACGGAAATGTATGTCCTACAGAAATTGTAGAGCATACTATAACTATTGAAAATAAAACTAATGTGCCTCAAGAAAATAAAAGAGTTTATTTTGAAAGTAATATTGGAGAAATATTACTGGATGAAAAAATAACATTAGTAACTCCAGAAGAAAACGGAAGTATTACTTCAATAGAAAAAGAAGATGGGACAAGAAAATATAAAATTAATATCTTGAAAATTAAAGAAAATTCATTTATTACTTTGAAATTCAAAGAGGAAATAAAAGAAGAAAATCAAGATGACTATAAACTAAAAGAAAAAGTATCTGTAGATAATACTTTAAGAGATGAAAGTATTCTAGATATGGAAAGAGATTATAGTAACGGTGAGCTAACAGAAACAAATAAATCTTTACATTATAGAGCTGGTAAGATAGACGAGACAAGAGAAAATCTATATTATCTAGGTGATAAATATGATATTGAAGATGATTATGATTCTAGTGATGATGCTGACGGTATAGTTGAAGTAAACGGAGAACCTTTAAATGAAGGAGATCCAATAATATTTACCATGGGTATTGATAATACAATAAAAGTTAAGCATTCTCAAAGTGGATATATTACATTGTGGTTAACATCTGCAAATGCAAGTTCAAGTTATAACTGGAAAGATAGTACACCTCTTCTTGGACTAGAAAGAACATTTAGAGTTGAAGGATCAGGTATTACAGAAATAACAATTTCAAAATATGCATTTATTGAAGATAGTGTCATTAGTAAATCATTACCTGAATTAACTCCACTGGATACAAGAATATTAAGAATAAGATATGCAGGGGACGAAGATGATATTACAAAACCAGATGCTTATGCAAGAAGTGGAGAAACTGAAGAATATAAGGTTAATATGAAAAATATAACAGGAACAAAAACTTCAATAACTCAAGATGGTGACGATATAGTAGAACCAGGAGAAAGAGTAACTTATACATTTAACTTTAAAAATAATTCATCAAAATCTACAAATGTAATATTAAATGATGACTTTACAAGGGCCTTAAGTCCTAATGGTCGTAGAATAGCTGATATTGATGAAAATTCTTTGGAAATTATTACTGGAAAAGCTTATGTTTCTTCTAGTATAGAAAAAGATAAGTTAATATTAAAAGCAACTAATCTACCAAGTGAAGAAACAATTGAAGCAAAAATTGATATTGTAATAAGAAATCCATTACCTTTACTTACAAAGGATGGAAGTAAATTAGAAAATTCAATGGAATTAATTGAAAATGGTGTTTCTATAAAAGTAGAAGATGAAGAACCCCCAGTTCTAAAAAAAGGAAAAGTAGAATTAAAAAGTATTAAGGAATTTACAGCTTATAGAAATGATGAGAAGATAGAAGAAAATGAAAATGGTAGAGTGTTCGTACTTCCAGGTGATATAGTTCAGTATACTATTAAAATCTCAAATGATAATAAGGATATAAATGCTTGGTCTACTGAATTTGAAGATGATATATCAGATATTCTTAATTATTCAGAATTTATAGCTGGTAGCTTAGAAGTTAAAGATAAAGATAAAAAAGATATAAAACTATATGTAGATAATATTAACAGAAAAGAAATTGATAAAGAGAATGTTTCTCCTATAATTGATGGAGAAAATAAAAAGATTAAATTTGTTATTCATGAAATTGAAAAATCAAATTTTGCAGTTATTTCATTTAAAGTTAAGATAAAAGATAAATTACCAGAAGATACAGTTTTCCCTAAGGAGTTACCAAATGAAGCAGGAATTACAAATGGTAATATAAGTGGAAAACAAGAACTAAGTCCAGCAACAGAAGGGCCAGTACTAGATTCTGTGCTTAAAAAATCAAAAACATCTAAAACTTTAAATGGTGATAGAAAAATTCAATTAAATGAAGAAATAACTTATGAAATCAAAGTTGAAAATTTATCAGCGTCTCCTGTAAAAGATATAGTTATTGAAGATTCTTTAGCTGAAATCTTAAAATTCTCAACAATAAAATCAATAACTTATAATGAAGCTGATATTTTAAGTTTCTTCTCAACTGAAGATAAAAAATTAAATTATACAATAACTACTTTACCTGAAAAAAGCATAGGAATTATTCAAATAAAAGTAATTAGTAACTCAGAAATACCAGATGAAGTAGATGAAAACAAAATTGTATATAATACAGCCTTTATAAGAAACGATGGAATAAAAGAGAATAGTTCTAGAAGAGATGAAGGATTAATATTTGATACTAGTACAACAGTATTGAAAGCATGTGAAGATGAAAATATTAATAAAAAAGCTGAATCAGGAGAAATATTAACATATAACTTAGAACTTTATAACCCATCTGTTAACCCTAAAAATTCTTTAGAACTTATAGATGATTTAAAAACTAAAATGGAAAATAAATCAGGAGATATTAAAGATATTTCATTATTTGAAGTTTGTGATTTTGTAGAAAATTCAATAGAACTAGTAAAAGATAAAGCTGATAGTTTTAGTGATGGGAATCTAGTTTATGATAAGAAAAATCAAAGAATAATAGGAAATATTAAAATTAAAGGTAAAACTAAAGTTAATGTTAAATTTAAAGTAAAAGTGAAAATGCCTATTCCAGACGGAATAGATGTAGGGGATTTTATTAAAAACTCAGCTACAATAAATGATAATGGAATAATAAATAAAAGTGAAACAAAGATACCTATTGATTATGAAATTATTATTAAATTCAAATCACATGATTATACAGGTGATAATATAGCTGAAACTGGTGAAGAAATAACATATACTACAACTATAATAAATCCATATAATAGGGATGTAAAAGTAGATATTGAAGATCTTTTAAATCAACAAGAAAATCATAATATTTCCCTTATGAATGATATAACTTATTTTTCTAAATATATTGATAATTCTTTAACTGTAACAGGAACAACAGATTATAATACAAAAGTTGAAGAGGATGAAAATAAAAAAATAGGAATATCAGGAACATTCCAAGTTCCACCTATGGGATCAGAAGAAAAAAAAGTAGAGATTGAATTTAAAATAAAAATAAATGAAGATCTACCAGAAGATTTAGAAGAAGCTATTGATAAACTAGTAAACAATAGTAATTTAAAAGAAGAAGGAGTTCCTATTGAAAATAAAATTAAAGCAAAAGAAGAAAGGAATACTCCAGTAGCATTAAATAGATTAACTAGTTTTGATGGAAAAATTATTCCAGATCAAGAGCCACCTTTATTACAAGCTATGATAAGAGATAAGGTTATAAAAATATCTAAGAAAGCTAATAAAGATAAGGCAAGTGTTGGAGATTTGATAGCCTATGAACTTGAAGTAGAAAATCAAAGGGAAAGAGGAAATGTTCCAAAAATCTATATTGAGGATAAACTTCCATCAGGATTCAGATATGTTAAGGGAAGTGCGAGAATATATAGAAAAGACAGTACAGGAAAATATGAAAAAGCAACAATTGATCCTACACTTAAGGGAAGAAAAATGGAATTTTTCATTAGAAAATTAATGGAAAAAGAAAATTTAAAAATAACATATTTACTTAGAGTAGGAGTTGGTGTATCACCAAATATGTATGAGAATATAGCAGTTGTTAAAAATGATCATAAACCAGATAGGGAGGAAATTTCAAATACTGCAAGAGCAGTTGTAGAAGTTTTACTAGATAGATTATTTGATATGTCAACAGTTATAGGAAAAGTCTTCCATGACAGAGACGGAGATGGATGGCAAGATGATGCAACTTTATATGATTTAAAAATAAAAACTATTACAAATAAAGAAAACTATATTAATTTAGATGAGTTCACTATTAAAGATAATGAAAAAGATACTTGGGAAAAATTAGAAAGTAAAAAAGGAAAAATAGGAAACTTACAAGGAAGAACAAGAAGAATAAATAAAGTTCCTAGAATAACTTTAAGAAGAGAAATAAAAGATCCAAGTAAAATTTCTAATCTTGAGATAAGTTCTCAAAATAGTTTGATAATTAATCTTAATTCGCATAAGAAAATAGAAGAAATTAAGAAGGGAGTTTTTGCAAGGGGAGAATCAGGAGGAAAATTAAAGGTTAATAGAAAAATAATAAGAAAAGAAAATAAATATTATGAAGAAATTAATCTATATAATTTAGGAATCTATGAGGAAGGAATACCAGGAGTAAAAATTTCAACTGTAAGTGGGTTAGTAGTAACAACAGATAAATATGGAAGATACCATATTGAAAATATTCCACTAGAAAGTATAAGAGGAAACAACTATATATTAAAAGTTGATCCAATAACTTTACCAAGAGGAAGCAAGTTTACAACTAAAAATCCATTATTAAGAAGAATAAATCATGTAATGACTAAATTTAACTTTGGAGTAAAATACAAAGAAGATAAATAAAATAATAGTAGCTCTAGTTTGGTTAATTTCAAATTAGAGCTATTTTTATATAAAAATTAAGAAAAAAATAAGAAAATAGAAAGAAAGTTGAAATAAATTTCCTGTATAATTTTATAAAAATTATACAAGAGGTAAAAAAATGATAAAAGAAATTGATTTAAGTTTAGAAATTTTAAAAAGAGGAGAATTAAAGGCACAATTAAATAATAAGAAAAAAAGATTAAAATATTTATTAAGAGGGATACTTACTTTTCCATATACTTATAAATTGAATAATTTTATAGTTAATCATAATTATTTAAGAAAGAAAATATATGATTATCCAATATTAATAAGTAAAATTCATAGGCCTTATTTGTATTTGAATTCGGATATTTCTATGAAAGTTAAAGGGATAATAAATACATATAAACTAATAGATGAAAATTTATCTCTTGGCTTACAAGAAGAACTATATACAAAGGGATATATAAATATAGGAGAAATAGAAGGAAAAGATGGAAGAAAATATATAGTTAGATTTAATGTTTATACCAGCTTTGATAAGGAAGGAGAGGTAAGTATTACAATATTTTCTCCAGATAAAATAAAACTAGGAACTATTACTTTTAGTATCTTAAATATAAAGAATAAGAATATAATTTTTATAGGGGGAATGCAAGGAGCAAAAAGAGATATAGATAAAGAAGTTATAAAAGAAAATAGTAAAAATTTATATGGTATTTTCCCTAAAAAACTATTGGTTGAAAGTTTATATTTTCTAGATAAAAGTTTAGGCTTTAATTTTGATAAATATGCAGTTGGGAATGGGAGTCATGTTTATAAAGCTAGAAGGTATAATAGAAAAAGAGTTATTTTAGCTAACTATGATGGATTCTGGGAATCTTTAGAAAGTAAAAGAGAAGGAGAAATTTGGAAATTGCCAGATGCGATACATAGAAAAAAAATAGAGGATGTTCCTAGTAAAAAAAGAAATCAAGTAAGAAAAAAATATTTTCTTTTGCAAGAATTAGAAAAAAACATAAATAAAAAAATAAGAGAATAATTTCTCTTATTTTTTTACAAATTTATTATAAAGTTTAGTTACTTCATTTTCTATATATTCTGGAGTAATTAACCTATAAATTTCATCTCTAGTCATATTTTCTTGAATTTTGAAATCTTGAGGTTCAACACCGCTATGTCTTTCGTTTTTGTTGGCTAGCCATTCTTTTTTTGATGATTCTGGAGAGAAAATAGCAAAACTAGGAATATCCAAAGCTTGTGCTAAATGTCTAGGACCACCCTCATTACCAAAAAATAAGTCACAGTTTGATAAAAGCATTGCAAGTTCTCTTATTGAAGAAGTTTCAATATTTGAAAATATATTTTTACTATTATTTAGTTTTCTATGAGTTTCCTTTGCAAAGTTTTTTTCAGCAGGTGAATAATAAAAGATAATTTGAATATTAAGTTTATCAATTAAATGACTTATTACCTGTATCATATTATCTATAGGGTAAACTTTTCTAGGGACTCTAGAATTTATTGCACAGGCAAAAATAGGTTTAGAGAAGTCAAGCCCAGCAGCAATCATTTTTTCTTTCATATATGATTTTTCTTTATCTGTTACACTAATACTATAACTAGAGTCATATTTAACATTAAAATCTCTTTCAAGAGGTTTTAACATAGCTAAGAACTTATCTACTTTATCCTTTGCATTTTTAGGTTCTTCTATCTTATCAGTATAAGTATAACCTCTATATTTTTTTAATCTACCAATCCTATATTTAGCCTTAAGAGAAAATAATGTAAAAAGTTCACTTTTTGGTGTAGACATAACATCGATAACAATATCATATTTTTTTCTAGTTATTTTAAAAACTTTGAATAAATATTTAAAAGGATTTTTTCGTTCCTCATTTGTAATAGTTATAGAATTGTCAATATATTTGTGATGTTTAAATAAAGGAGATACATGTTCGTATAAAACATAATCTATTTTAGAATCTGGAAAAGTTTCCTTCAAAGAGTTACAAATGGCTGAAGCTAAAATAGAGTCTCCAATTTGCTTAAATCTAACGACTAAAATTTTCATAAGCATTCTCCTAATAAAAAGTAATTAAAAACATTAACTATATAATAACATAAAAAAAATAAAAAGCTTAAAGTTTTTTGAAAAATATCATTAGAAGGATAAAATTTATTGAAAAATTATGATATAATATAATGAATTGCTAGAAATAATGGGGTGGAGATTTAAGTGAAAAAAATATTAAAAAGATTAAGAAGAGTTTTTTATTTTTTAATTAATAATTTTGAAGAAATTAAGATATTATTAAATGAAGAGGGGATAACTAATCTTAGGTTATACAAAACCATGGAATGGAGACATGAGGGAGTTTTTTATTTTTTAGGAAATTATGAAGGAAATAGAGTTTTTATAAAATATATGGACGATTATAATATTCCACAAAATGAATGGAATGCTTATAATCAGCTAAAAGAAAGTAAGAAATTTCAAGAAAAATATTTTATAAAATATTTTTGTTATAAAAAGTTAGGAGATGCAGGGATAGTAGTTTCAGAATATGTTAAGGGAAAAACTTTAAAAGAAGTAAATGTTATAACTAAAAAAACAAAAGAATATATAATAGATGAATTAAGTAGGGTTATAGATATATTACATGATGCTAAAATTATTCATAGGGACATTAATCCTTCTAATATATATTTTAAAAATGGAGATGCAAAAAAAGTAAAGATAATAGATTTTGCCTATAGTTTATCTACAGAAAGAGAAACAAAGTTGAAGGAAACTATAAAAGATACGAGGAAATTAAGAGGTCTAGATGAAGATTATATTGAAAAACCTTTTGTTTGGGATGACGTATTTGCAATGAAAAAAGTAATAGCTGAAAAATTTGGAATTAGTTCTAAAAAAATAGAAGGAAAACAGGGAAAACTAGTGTATAAAGCAAAGATTAATAGGGGGTAAAATGGAGATATCAGTTATAATTTCAACATACAATAAATATGATTATTTGTATTGTGTGTTAAAATCACTTGGAACTCAAACATTTAAAAAATTTGAAGTTATCATAGCTGAGGATTGCGAAAAACAAGAAATGTTAGAAAAATTAAAAGAGTGGAGAAAAGAGTTTAATTTTCCTATAGAACATGTTTTTCAAGAGGATAAAGGTTTTAGAAAGTGTAAGATTTTAAATGAAGCTCTTAAACAATCTAAAGGTAAGTATATATTAGTTGTAGATGGGGATTGCATAGTTCATAAAAAATATTTAGAGAATTATTATAGGTATTTTAAAAAAGGTTATGAAGTTATATTTGGAAGAAGATGTGAAATGAGCAAAGAATTAAGTGAAAAGATTCTTGAAAATAAAGGGGATTATAAAATAACAATAGGAAAATTAAGACATCCCTATAGTAAAGCATGGACAGAATGTGTGTATTTACCGGTAGCAACCAAGTTAAAGAAAAGAAAATTAAGACTTCTTGGATCGAATATGGGCTTTACTAAAGATATAATTTTAAGAATAAATGGGTTTAATGAAGATTTTGAGTCTCCAGGTATAGGAGAGGATAGTGATTTGCAATGGAGATTTGAAGCTGTTAATGCAAAATATATAGGTCTTAAAAATACAGTGTTACAATATCATTTATGGCATAAAAGAAATTATGGATTTAAAGGTCCTGATGGATGGGAAATATTTAGAAAAACTTTAAAAAATAATGAATATTATACAAAAAATGGGATTAATAAATATTGGAGGTAGTTATGAAAACAGCAGTAATACTTGTAGCAGGAATGGGAACTAGATTAAATGATATTACTAAAGGAGAATTTCCGAAACCTTTTTTACAAATAAATGAGAAACCGTTAATAGAAAGATCTATTGAAAATTTAAATTTTTTTGGTGTTGAAAGAATTATTTTAGTAACAGGGCATTTGAAAGAATTTTTTGAAATTTTAAGTGAAAAATATGACGGTATTGAAATTATTGAAAATAGTGATTATTCAAACACTAGTAGTATGGGAAGCTTCTATGTTACAAAAGATTTAATAAAAGATGAAGATGAAATTCTACTTTTAGAAGGAGATTTAATTTATGAAAGAAAAGCTATTGAAATTTTAATTAATTCTAAAAAAAAGGATGCTATATTATTAACAGAGGATAAACAAATGTCAGATGATTATTATTTTGAAATAAATAATGATAGTATAGGAAAACTTACTTCTAATCTAAATGAAATTAGTGGAGAATATGGCGAAATGACAGGGTTACAAAAGCTTTCAAATTCTTTATTTATGAAAATGTTTGAAACTTATGAAAAATTAAATAATAGTAAATTAGCCTATGAAAGTTGTTTAGCTGAAATTGCTAAAACAAGAAAAATATCCTATGAAAAAGGAAATGGAATTTTATGGTCAGAGATAGATAATGAATATCAATTAAAGAGAGTAATGAAAAAGATTTATCCAAAACTTGTAGAAAAAGGAGAATATTAATAATATGAAAAAAATTATAAAAATTATTTTATTAGCATCTTTTGTTTTAATTTTAGGGGCTTGTGGTAAAAAAGAAGTTAAAAAAAGTTTAACAGTTTATTCTGGATTAGAGGAAGAATACTTAGGAAACTATGTAGAAATATTTAAGAAAGATTTTCCAGATATAGAGTTAAATATAGTAAGAGATTCACAAGGAGCAATTGCAGCTAAATTAATTGCAGAAGGAAAGAATCCTCAAGCAGATATATTATGGGGGATGGCAAGTATCAATTTAATTCAATTAGCTAATAATAAAAGTTTGTATGAAATAGATTCTAAATTACTTGAAAATATAGATTCTAAATTTATAGACAAAATAAATTTAAAACCTTATTGGGTTGGAATGACTGCTTGGACTTCAGCATTAACAATCAATAAGTATGAAATTGAAAAAAGAAATATTAAGGTTCCTGAATCTTATAAAGAATTATTAAATTCTAAATTTAATAAAGAAATAGTGATGCCAAATCCAGCATCATCTGGAACTGGGTATTTAACAATTTTAGGATGGATAGCTACAATGGGAGAAAAACAAGCTTGGGAATATATGGATGCTCTTAATAAAAATATAAATCAGTATACTCATTCAGGTAGTGCTCCTGTTAAAATGACTATGCAAGGTGAACAATTAATAGGAATAGGAATGGATAGTGAAAGTTTTAGACTTGGTAAAATGAATCATTCTATAATAACAGTATTACCAGATGAAGGTTACGGTTGGGATATGGAAGGAATTGCATTAGTTAATAAACAAAATATAAAACCAGAGGCAATAGAATTTATTAAATGGGCAATTTCAAAAAAAATGATGGAGGAATATTCCAAAAATATAGGATTAGTTTCATATAAAGGAGTTCATACAAAACTTGATGGATATCCTGTTGATTTTGAAGAAAAGTTAGCAAAAATAGATTTTAAATGGGCTGCTGAAAATAGAGATAGAATTCTTAAAGAATGGGAAAAAAGATATGGAAAAGGTGAATAGCCATGAATTATTTAGAATTAAAAGATATTAGAAAGAGATATGGAAAGATAGATGTTTTAAAAGGAATTAATTTAAAAATTAAGAAAGGTGAGTTTATTTGTTTTCTTGGGCCTTCTGGTTGCGGGAAAACAACTCTTTTAAGAATTATTGCAGGACTTGAAAAATTAAACTCAGGTATAATTTATGTTAATGGAGAGAAAATTAATGATTTAGCTCCAGGAAAAAGAAATCTAAGTATGGTTTTTCAAAGTTATGCTTTGTTTCCTAATATGACAGTTTTTGAGAATATCGAGTATGGATTACGAAAAAAGATAAAAGATAGAAAAGAAAGATATGAAAAAATAAATAAAATATTGGATTTAGTAGGACTTTTAGAAACTTCAGCTAAATATCCTGATGAAATGAGTGGTGGACAACAACAAAGAGTTTCTCTTGCAAGAGCAATAGCTTTAGAACCAAAGATACTACTTCTTGATGAACCATTATCTGCACTTGATGCAAAAGTAAGAGAAAATTTAAGAAAAGAAATTAAAGATATACAAAAGAAACTTGGGATAACTACTATTATGGTTACTCATGATCAGGAAGAAGCTCTTACAATGGGAGATAGGATAGCTGTTATTAATGGTGGGGAAATAGTTCAATTTGATGTTCCAGAAAAGATATATAATAATCCTAAAGATATTTTTGTTGCAGACTTTATAGGAAAAATAAATTTTATTACAAAAGGTGAGGATGTTTTTGCCATAAGACCTGAAAATATTAAGTTTTCTTTAGAAAAAAAGCAAACTAATTATGAGTCTGTATTAAGGAATATTGAATTTAGAGGTTCTTTTTATAGATTAACGACTAGTTTATTTGAAGAGGAAGTATTAATAGATATTCCACCAAAAGAAAAAGAGAAATTAAATCTAAAATTAGAAGATAAATTATATATCACTTTGCCTAAAAAGGATTTGATTTAATATGAATAATTTTAAAAATAAATTTTTTAAATTGTTTTGTTCATGCGGAATAATAATATTTTTTAGTTGTTCTGTTCTTTTACCTTTAATGACTTTATTTATAAAAGCTTTTAAAAATGATAACGGGAAATTTATAGGAATAAATAATTTTATAGAGTATTTAAAAAATCCAGTTACATTTTCATCGATTACAAATAGTTTAAAAGTGTCAATAACAGTTACGCTAATTGCGGTTGTTTTAGCGTTTTTGTTTTCTTATAGTATAAATAGAACAAATCTAAAAGGTAAATTAATTTTTAAAAGTATTGCATTATTGCCTCTTTTTATGCCTACTATGACACATGGTATTTCTCTTATTTATCTTTTTGGAAGACAAGGAATAATAACTAAAAAGTTAGGGATCAGCTTACCTATATATGGATTTTTAGGAATAGTTATAGCAGAAATAATATTTGTTTTCCCTGTTTTATTTTTTATGCTTCTTCTTGCCTTTGATTCAGAAGATTATAGGAAATATGAAGTTGCTAATATTATGGGGATAGGTAAAATTAAACAGTTTTTTACTATAACGCTTCCAAATATTAAGTATTCGTTAATGTCTTGTTTATTTGCAGGTTTTACATTAAGTTTTTCTGACTTTGGAGCTCCTAAAGTAATTGGTGGAAATTTTAATGTTCTTTCAACTGATATTTTTAAACAAGTAATAGGACAACAAAATTTTTCTATGGGAGCTACGATTGGAATTATTTTAATTATTCCAGCCCTTTTAACATTTATTATTGATGTTTTAATAAAAACTAAATCTTCCATAGTTGATTCAAATGCAAGTAAATATAGGATTAATGAGAATAAAATAAGAGATTTATTTTTTAGTAGTTATACAGTATTAATAAGTTTATTCATATTAATACTATTTGGAGTTGTAATTATAGCTTCTTTAGTAACACAATGGCCTTATGATATGAGTATTTCTTTAAATTCTTATTCATTTAGTGTAATGGGAGAAAGTATTTGGTTAATATTTAATAACTCTATTTACGTTTCTTTTTTGTCAGCATTATTTGGAACGATTATTTGTTTTTTTACAGCTTATTTAGTTGAAAGAGAAAAAAACTTTAAGTCTATAAGAAAATTAGGATATTTTCTTTCAATAATACCTAATGCTTTGCCAGGATTAACAATTGGTTTAGCTTATATTTTCTTTTTTAATAGTCAAGATAATTTACTAAATTTTTTATATGGAAGCTTTGGGATAATAATGATAGCTAATATAGTTCATTTTTTCTCAACGCCTTTTCTTACAATAACATCTAGATTAAAAAAATTAGATAATGAGTATGAAACAATTTCAAATATTATGGGAGTATCGTGGTTTAGAACTATTTTTAAAGTAATTATACCGTTATCTTTAGATTCAATATTAGAAAGTTTTTCCTATTATTTTATAAATTCTATGATAACTATATCTGCTGTAATATTTTTATATACATCTAAAACAAGATTAGTTTCTATAATGATGATTTATAAAAACGATTCTGGTGATATTGGAATAGCAGCAGCAATAGCTGTTATGATAGTTATAACAAATATTATATTTAAAGTTTCTTTTGATGTATTAATTAAATATATTCGTAGAAGAAATTATTATAAAAAAAGAAAAGATAAAATGGAAAAAGAAATTAAGGGAGAAAAACTTTTAGAAATAGGAAAAGAAATTTTAATTGTTTTAAATGAAATTTCAAGTGAAAATAATGTTAAATATTGGCTAGAATTTGGAACTTTACTTGGTAAAATAAGAGAGAATAATTTTATAGATTATGATGTTAACTTTAATATTGGAATAATGCAAGAAGAATTAAACCCTAATTTTATAATAGAACTTGAAAAAAATAAATTTAAAAGAATAGACTCTTTAAGTTTAGATGGAAAGCTAAAGTATTTAAAATATATTTTTAAAGAAATAGAAATAGAAATATTTTTATTTGAAAGGAATAATAATAAAGTTATTTGTTACTCACCAAGTAAAAATAAAGATGAGATTGTTTATAATGTTTTATCAGATACAACATTAAGGGAAGTTAATTTTATGGGTGTCAATACAAGGATTCCAAGGAATTCTATAAAAAGATTAATTGAGATATATGGACATAACTATAATATTCCAAATGCTAACTGGTCTGATGAGATGAGCCCTAGTAGAAGAGTGAAATGTATTAAAAAAATAAAAGATTGAAAGGAATTATATGCTAAATAATTTTGAAAAATATAAAAATATAGAGTCAGTACTTATGTGTGGAGAAGTGAAAAATAAGAAAAAACCTATATTTTCTGTAGTTATACCAACATATAATAGAAAAAAATTATTGCAAGAAACATTAGAAAGTGTTTTAAAACAAAATATAGATGTTGATTATGAAATTATAATTGTTGATAATAATGATGATTTTAAAAATTTAGAAGTTTTAAAAATAATAAAATCATATAAGAATAGAAAAATTTTTTATTATAAAAACAAAAAAAATATAGGAGCTACAGGGAATTGGAATAGATGTATAGAATTGTCTACGGCAGAATGGATAATTATGATTCATGACGATGATATCATGCTTAATAATGCTTTGAATGAGATAAAAAAAATAAAAGATAAGTATGAATGCGATTTAATTCATTTTCAACATATAACAAAAGATTTTATTAATAATAAGATAAAAAATCCAACAAATGGAAAACAAACTGTTGAAAAGATAAAGTTAGAAAGATTTTTATGCGGTCCTCAAATTTTAGCACCAGTATCAACAGCATTTAGGAAAAGTTGTGCTATTGATATAGGAGGGTTTAATAATGATTATCTTCCAAGTATAGATTATGAATTTTGGGTAAGATATATAAGTAAGTATAAAGGATTATATATTAAAAATAATCCAATAGCAATATATAGGTTAGAAGATAATGATAGTTTAAAAAAATCTACAATAATAGGCGTAATACTTAGTGATTATAAAATTTTAAAGAAATTAGAGAATAAATATAAAGTTCAGTATAAGCTTTCGAAATATGATTTACTTTGGAGAATTTATAAAAAGAAAAAATTAAACAAGGAAGAAAAAAAACAAATTATGAAAAAATTAGAATACACAAGACAAGATTTAATAATTGCTTTTTTATTGAGAAAAACGAGAGTAATACAATTTTGGAATATTAGAAATAAAATAAAAACAGAATATTTAGAAAATTAAAATAGGAGAGTAAAATGAAAAAATTAGAAAATTTAAGACAAGAAATACTTGAAAAAACTAAGGAATATTATGAAATAAAATACGGAGAAAAAAAAGAATTTATTGGTGGAGATACTTATGTTAACTATGGAGGAAGATATTTTGATGAAAAAGAAATGGTTAATTTAGTTGATTCTTCTTTAGAATTTTGGCTTACTTCGGGGCATTGGGTAAAAGAGTTTGAAAATAAGTTTTCAAAATATATGAATGTTAAATTTACTTCTTTAACAAATTCAGGATCTTCAGCGAATCTTCTTGCATTTATGGCATTAACTGCTAATGAATTAGGAGAAAGAAGAATAAAAAGAGGAGATGAAGTTATAACAGTTGCAGCAGGATTTCCAACAACAGTAACTCCTGTAATACAATATGGTGCTATACCAGTATTTGTAGATGTAACAGTTCCAGAATATAATATTGATGTAAATATGTTGGAAAAAGCTTTAAGTGAAAAAACAAAGGCAGTAATGATTGCTCATAGTTTAGGAAATCCTTTTAACCTTCAAGGAGTAAAAGAATTTTGTGATAAACATAATCTATGGCTAGTGGAAGATAACTGCGATGCTCTTGGTTCAGAATATTTTATAGACGGAGAATGGAAAAAAACAGGAACAATAGGAGATATTGGAACTTCAAGTTTCTATCCACCTCATCATATGACAATGGGAGAAGGGGGAGCAGTTTATACTGATAACCAATTACTTCATAGATTGATAAATTCTTTTAGAGATTGGGGAAGAGATTGTTGGTGTGAAAGTGGAGTTGATAATACTTGTGGATGTAGATTTACAAAACAATATGGGGAACTTCCTCTAGGTTATGATCATAAGTATGTATATTCACATTTTGGATATAATTTAAAAGTTACAGATATGCAAGCATCTATAGGAGTAGCTCAACTAGAAAAGCTACCTTACATAGTTGAAAAGAGAAGAGAAAATTGGAAGAAATTGCATGAAGGTTTAAAAGGATTAGAAGATAAACTAATATTACCTACTCTTGAAAAAAATTCTAATCCAAGTTGGTTTGGATTCCTTATTTCAGTAAAAGAAGATAGTGGAAAATCAAGAATAGAACTTGCTAAATTTTTAGAAGCAAATAAGATTCAAACTAGAAATTTATTTGCTGGAAATTTAATAAAACATCCTGCTTTTGATGAAATGAGAGAAAAACAAGAGGGATATAGAGTTGTTGGAGAACTAAAAAATACAGACTTTATAATGAATAATACTTTGTGGATAGGTGTTTATCCAGGGATGACAGATGAGATGTTAAACTTTATGATAGAAAAAATTAGAGAGTATATTTTAAAATAAGGAAAACTAAGGGGTGAAAATATGAAAGCTGTAATACTTGCAGGGGGATATGGTACAAGATTAAGTGAAGCTACAAATTTAATTCCAAAACCAATGGTAGAAATAGGAGGAAAACCAATATTATGGCATATAATGAAGAGTTATTCTCATTATGGGATTAATGAATTTGTTATTTGTTGTGGATATAAGGGGTATGTAATTAAAGAATTTTTTGCTAATTATTTTTTACATATGAGTGATGTGACTTTTGATTTGAAAAATAACAGTATGGAGGTTCATAATTCTCATGCTGAAAATTGGAAAGTAACACTTGTAGATACAGGCCTTGATACAATGACTGGTGGAAGAATAAAAAGAATTCAAAAATATATAGGAAATGAAACTTTTTTGTTAACATATGGAGATGGAGTAATTGATTTAAATATAGAAGATTCTATAAAGTTTCATGAAAAATCAGAAAAAGCATTAACAGTTACAGCTTATAAACCTCAAGGTAAATTTGGTTCTTTAAATATATCTGAAGATGGAAGTGTAAAATCATTTACAGAAAAACCAGCAGGAGATGGAAGTTGGGTTAATGCTGGATATTTTGTGTGTGAGCCAGAAATATTTAATTATATTCCAGATGATGACACTTGTATATTTGAGAGATCTCCTTTAGAAAATATAGCAAAGGATGGGAAAATGAATTCATTTAAACACACTGGATTTTGGAAGCCTATGGATATTTTAAGAGACAATAAGGAACTTAATAAAATGTGGGATGAAAATAATGCTCCTTGGAAAGTTTGGGAATAGTGATGAATATGAAAAATTTTAAAAATATATATAAGGGAAAGAGAGTTCTAGTTACAGGGCATACTGGTTTTAAAGGTTCTTGGCTTAGCATATGGCTAAATGAACTAGGTGCAAAAGTAATAGGTTATGCACTTGATCCATATAGTGAAAAAGATAATTTTGTTTTGTCTAAAATTTCAGATAAGATTATTGATATAAGAGGAGATGTTAGAGATAAAAAACATTTAAATAAGGTTTTTAATGAATATAAACCTGAAATAGTATTTCATTTAGCTGCTCAACCTTTAGTAAGATTATCCTATAATATTCCTGTAGAAACTTATGAGGTTAATGTTATGGGAACTATAAATATACTAGAAGAAATAAGAAAGTGTGAAGAGACTAAAGTAGGGATAATGATAACAACAGATAAATGTTATGATAATAAAGAACAAATTTGGGGTTATAGAGAAAATGAGGCTTTTGGAGGATATGATCCATATTCTTCTTCAAAAGGAGCTTGTGAAATAGCAATATCTTCTTGGAGAAATTCTTTTATGAATCCAAAAGATTATAATAACCATAAAAAATCAATAGCAAGTGTTAGAGCAGGAAATGTTATTGGTGGTGGAGACTGGGCAAAGGATAGAATAATACCAGATTGTATAAGAGCTATTGAAGAAAAAAAAGATATAGAGATAAGAAGTCCAAAAGCAATAAGACCTTGGGAACATGTATTGGAACCTTTAAGTGGGTATTTATTACTTGGGCAAAAAATGTTAGAAGACCCAATAAAATATTGTGAAGGTTGGAATTTTGGTCCAACTCTGGATTCTATTGTGAATGTTTGGGAAATAGGGGAAAAAATAATAAAATATTATGGGCAAGGTAATTTAAAAGATATTTCAGATAAAAAGAATGTCCATGAAGCTAATTTATTATTACTTGATATAACAAAATCAAGATTTAAATTAAACTGGAAACCAACATTAACTATAGATGATAGCATTAGACTAACAGTTGATTGGTATAAAAATTATAAAGAAAATAATATATATGATTTTTGTATAAAACAAATAGAAGAATTTTCTAGAATAGGAGATAAGAAATGAAAGCATCAGATTATATAGTTAAATTTTTTGAAGAAAAAAAAGTAGAAATAGTTTTTGGATATATTGGAGGAATGATTACCCATCTAGTAGATTCTATTCATAAAAATAAAAATGTAAAATTTGTTCAAACTTATCATGAGCAGAGTGCTGCAATAGCAGCAGAAGGATATGCAAGAGAAACTCAAAATATAGGTGTAGCAATATCAACTAGTGGGCCTGGAGCTACTAATATGATGACAGGAATTGCAAATGCTTATTTTGATTCTATTCCAGTAATATATATAACTGGACAAGTAAATACTTACGATTATAAATATAATAAACCAATTAAACAACAAGGTTTTCAAGAAACAGATATTATCTCAATAGTAAAACCAATAACAAAATATGCAAAATTAATAGATAATTCAGAAAAATTAGTAGAAGAGTTAGAAAAGGCATATGAAATAGCAACAACAGGAAGAAAAGGTCCTGTTCTTTTGGATATACCATTAAATATTCAAAGAGCAAATATAGAATTAATTAAAAAAATAGAAATTGAAAGTAAAGATAAGATATTAGATAACTTAGATATGTTGGAAAAAACTTTGGATATAGTAAAAAATTCAAAAGCGCCTATATTATTAATTGGGGGAGGTTTTATATCTGAAAATGCAAAAGAATTGTTAGAAGAGTTTGTAAAAAAAACAGGAATTCCTGTAGTAAACTCTTTATTAGGGAAAGGATGTTTTTCTGAATTAGAAAATGAACATATGGGTTTAATTGGAAGTTATGGAAATAGATGTGCAAATATAGCCGTGTACAATTCAGACTGTTTGTTGACATTAGGGAGTAGGTTAGATTTGAGACAAACTGGAAATTTTTTAGAGAAATTTTCAGAAAATAAAAAAATAATTCATGTAGATATTGATGAAAAAGAGATGAAATATAGTAGATTAAAAAATAAAATAAATTTAAAAATCAGAGCTAAAGATTATTTAAATTATTTAAATGATAATATTTGTGATTTTAAAATTTCAGAAAGCTGGAAAAATTATTTGAAAAATTTAAAAGAAAACTATAGTCAAGCAAAAGAAATTGAAAAGAACGTTGAAAATAAAATGCCGTATGAAATAATAGATTTAGTAAATAAATATTCAAAAGAAGGAGATATAATTACTGCTGATATAGGTCAAAATCAAATGTGGGCAGCACAATATTTAAAAATAAAAAAAGATCAGAAATGGTACACAAGTGGTGGGTTAGCTCCTATGGGATATTCTCTTCCAGCAGCAGTAGGAGCAGCTTTTGCAAATAAAGGAAATGATGTCTTTGCAATAATGGGGGATGGCGGATTTCATATGTCAACTCAGTCTTTAATGCTTATATCTCAGTATAATCTTCCAGTAAAAGTAATAGTTTTAAATAATAATGCATTAGGAATGATTACTCAATTTCAAGAACTATATTTTCAAAATGTAACTGCAGGAACAACTAATTCTGGTGGATATTATGTTCCAAATTTAGAAAATATGGCTAAATCTTATAATTTGAAATATTTTAAATTAGATAAAAAAAATATGTTTGATAACATTTATTTAGACAAAATTTTTAAAATTAAAAATGCAATAATTGAAGTAATTTTAGAGGGAGAAACTCGGGTTTATCCTAAGCTAGAGTATGATTGTTCTATAGAAAATACTAGTCCTAAATTAAGCGAAGAAGAATTAAAAAAATTAAAATTTAAGAAATAAATGGAGATAAAATGAAGAATAAGATATTAATAACAGGAGCTACAGGATTTGTAGGAGCTAATTTAGTAAGAGCTTTTTTGAAAAATAAAAGTTATGAAGTAAATATTATAACAAGAAAAAATTCTAATTTGTGGAGAATAAAACCTATTTTAGGAGATGTTAAAAATTATAAAGTTGACTTGTTAGAAAAAGAAAAATTAAAAAAAGTAATAACTGAAATTAAGCCAGATTATATAATTCATTTAGCAATTTATGGAGGAAGACCATTTGAAAATGATGATGAAAAAATTATAGCTGCTAATTTTCAAGGAACAATAAATTTATTAGAGGCATGTAATAATATAGATTATAAAATATTTTTAAATACAGGAAGTTCATCAGAATATGGAAAAAAAAGCCATCCAATGGAAGAGAATGAAATATGTGAGCCAATAAATATTTATGGGATAAGTAAATTAAGTGCAACTCTTTATTGTAATTATATAGCAAATAGAGATAATAAAAATATAGGAACAATAAGACTTTTTTCTCCATTTGGGGACTATGAGGGAACAGGCAGACTTTTTCCAGATTTAATATTGAATGCGTTAGAGAATAAAACAATTGAATTAGGGAATCCTAAAGCGGTTAGAGATTTTATATATATAGATCAAGTTATAAAAGTATATGAAAAAATAATAAATGAAAATATAAATATAAAGGGTGAAATTTTTAATTTAGGGTTTGGGGAACAACATTCTGTGGAATATTGTGCTAAAAAAGTGTTAGAATATACTAAATCAAATAGTAAATTGAAATTTGGAGCTTTAGAAGCAAGAAAATCAGATTCAAATATTTGGGTTTCAGATATGTCAAAAACTAAGAAATGGTTAAAATTGGAAATAAAATTAGATTTTGATAGCCAAATAAAAAAGGCTTGTGAATGGTTTGCGGAAAATAAAAAATTATATAATATTAAATAAGGTCTAAAAAAAGGAAAGTTATGAGAAATTTGAAAGAAAGTTTTTATAAAGACTATAAATTATATTTTTATGATGAGAAATTTAAAAAATTAGGTGAAAATATAATAGATAAAGATATTAAAATAGTTAAAAAATTAAAGATAACAGACAGAAATTATGTTGTAAAAATAGAATATAATGATGAAAATTATATTTTAAAATCTCCTAGAAATGAGCATAGAAAAATTCAAAGAAAAGTTATGACTGTTTTAAAAAAAGGTGAAGCTTTGTCGACGCTTGTAAATACAAATAAGCTAATAAACCAGGGTATAGATATTTTTGCAAAGCCTTACATAGCTATAGTAAAAAGAAAAAATAGTATGATAGTTGATTCTTATTTTGTAACAGAATGTTTTTTTGAGAAAAAAAGAAAAGGTTATAAAAAAGAAGAGATAGAAAAATGGATAAAATTAGGAGAAAAGCTTCATGAGAAGAAAATTTATCATGGGGATTTTAATCCAGCTAATATTATAGATACAGGAAAAGAAATTAAACTAATAGATAGTCAGTGTAAGAGATATTTTTTAGGAGAATATAGAAGTAATTATGATAAATTAACTTTAGAATATAGTACATATGGTACTTTAGGAAGACAAAATTGGTATAATAAAGATATTTGGTATTGGTTAGCTTTTAAGGTAAAAAGTAAAAGGAATGGTGGAGAAAAAGATGTTCAGGGAATTGAATAGAAAATTTCAAGATTATATGAGACCTAAAAGGCTTGCTTTAGGGAAATATATTTGGGATAAAAAGAATACGGATAAAAAAATATCAGAAAATAATATAATAGAAAAAGAAGATATAAAATCAATTTTATTTTTAAGATATGATGGAAAAATAGGGGATATGGTTATAAATACTCTTTTATTTAGAGAGATAAAAAAGAAATATCCTGATATTAAAATAGGAGTTGTTTCTAGAGGTGGGGCAACAGAAATAATAAAAAATAATAAGAATATAGATGTGATATATAATTATTCAAAGAAAAGACCTGATATTAAAAAATTATCTAAAAAAATATCAGAAGATAAGTATGATCTATTAATAGATTTTTCAGAAAACTTGAAAGTAAACCAAATGATGTTTATAAATTTATGTAAAGCTAAATTTAATATGGGAATTAATAAAGAAAATTGGAATCTTTTTGATACTTCTTTAAAAAAAGTAGATTATAATTTTCATATTTCAAAGTTATATAATGACATATTAGAAAAATTAGGGATATATAATGCAGATTTATCCTATGATATTTGGTTATCTGAAGAAGACAAAAAGGTAGCAGAAGTTATAAAGGGAGAGTATATAGTTTTTAATCCTTATGCTGCTAGCAAACATAGAAGTTTTAATGCAGAAAAATCTTTAGAAATTAGTAAAACTATATTAGAGAAAAGAAAAGAAAATTTAGTATTAATTGGTACAAAAGATCATATAGAAGAATTGGAATATATAAAAGTAAAGTTAGGTGAAAGAGTTTTAATTCCTAATTTAAAAGGGATATTAGAAGTAGCAAGTGTTATAGGAAAAGCTAATCTAATAGTAACTCCAGATACTTCCATAGTTCATATAGGTGTAGCTTACGATAAAGATATATTAGGAGTATATAGAAAAGAAAAGCCTGATAAAAATTCTATTCTTTGGGGGCCTAATTCTAAAAAGGCTAAAGTTATATTTGTAGAAGAGAATGTAAAAAAAGGTCAAGAAATAGATATAAATAAAGTTGATATAAATAAGATAAAAAAGCTATTAAAGGGGTAATATGAAAAATTTAATAATAAGAAGTGGAAGCCTTCGTATGGGAGGGATAGAAAGAGTCTTGATGGAAATATTAAATAATATATCTAAAGAAAAATATAATATTTACTTGATTATAGAAGATGATAGTGGAAAAAATAATATATTTTTAAATCAAGTTCCAAAAGATATTCCTATTTATTTTTTAAAGTCACAGGAATTAATAGGGAAAACAGATTATCATAGAAAAAGAAAAGACTCTCTATATCATAAATTAATGTATAACATTAATATGATGAGAGAACATAAAGTAGTTTTAAAAAACACAAAAGAAATTATAGATAATATAAAAACAAAAATAGGGAAAATAGATGTTTTTCTAGATTATGATTGGGGAGCTAGAAGATATGTTGATAAATTAGATGTTGAAAAAAAAATTGTTTGGGTTCATTCTTCTATTCCAAAATTATTAAAAAAAGAATCTAAGATAAAAAGATTTGGGAAAAATTTAAATAAATATGATGCGGTAGTTACAATATGTGATGAAATGAAAAAAGAAACTGAAAACATTTATCCTTATTTAAAAAATAAAGTTAAAAGAGTCTATAATCCTTTTAATTTTAAAAGAATTTTAGATTTAGCTAGGGATAATTCTAAATTAACAGAAGAAGAACAAGAGTTAATATCTCAAGATTATATAGTTGCGGTATCTAGATTAGATTTAGTATCAAAGGACTACAAAACTTTAATACTTGGTTATAAAGAAGCTTATAAGAAAGGAATTAAAGAAAAACTATATATTGTAGGAGATGGAACTGATAGAGATAAAATTCAAGATATTATTAATACAGTTGGATTAGAAAATCAAATTAAACTTTTAGGCTTAAAAATTAATCCTTATATATGGATGAAAAATTCTCACTTATTTGTTCATAGTTCAAAATTTGAGGGGTTAGCAGTAGTGTTAATAGAAGCAATGATATGCGGAAAAGTTGCAATTTCTTCTAAATGTCCAGTAGGACCATCTGAAGTTTTAAAGTATGGTAAGGTAGGTATGCTTTTTGAAGTTGGAGATTACAAAAAGTTAGGAGAAGAATTATATTTATTGCTAACTGATGATGATAAAAGAAAACAATATGAGGAAAAATTAAAAGATAGAATAGTTGAATTTAGAAGTGATATCGTTATAACAGAATATGAAAAAATTATAGATGAAATTTAAAAAGGAGTATACTAATGTTGTTTAATTCATATATATTTATTTTTGCTTTTTTTCCAATTACTTTTTTAGGTTATTTTATTTTAAATAAAATAAAAATAAAAAATAATAATAGATTAGCTAAGGTTTGGCTAATAGTTGCTTCTTTTTATTTCTATGGATTTTTTCATAAAAGCTATGTTCTCATAATATTAAGTTCAATAATTGTAAACTATACTGTTTCAAAATTAATGTTAAATAAAAAATACAAAAAATTATTTTTTATATTTGGAATAGTTTTTAATATCTTGATGATAGGATATTTTAAATATTATGATTTTTTTATAAGTAATATAAATATTTTATTTAGAAGTAATTTTAGATTATTAAAATTGATGCTTCCTTTGGGAATATCTTTTTTTACTTTTCAACAGATTTCTTATTTAATAGATAGTTATAGAGAAGATTATAGACATAATTTTATTGATTATGCTCTATTTGTAAGCTTTTTTCCACAATTAATTGCAGGACCAATAGTTTTATCTCATGAAATGTTACCTCAATTTGAAGCTAAAGATAATAAAAGAATAAATTATAAAAATCTTTATAACGGACTTTGTTTTTTTTCAATAGGACTTATAAAAAAGACTTTTATAGCAGATTCAATATCTTCTTTTGCTGAAACGGGATTTGATCATTTAACAGTTTTGACTATGGCGGAAGCTTGGTTATCAAGTATTTCTTATACATTACAACTTTATTTTGATTTTAGTGGTTATTGTGATATGGCAATAGGAATTGCTTTAGCTTTTAATATTGTTTTGCCATTAAATTTTAATTCACCATATAAATCAAGAAATATTCAAGAATTTTGGAGAAGATGGCATGTAACTTTAGGTAGATTTTTGGGAAGATATTTATATATTCCTCTTGGAGGAAATCGAAAAGGTCATAAGAGAACATTAATTAATTTAGGAATAGTTTTTTTAGTTAGTGGGATATGGCATGGTGCAGGGTGGACTTTTATAATTTGGGGAATACTTCATGGAATAGCAATAATTATTGACAAAATTTTAGATGAAAAGGATATTAAATTTAATAAATTTATTGGGATTTTCTTTACATTTAATATAGTGAATATTTTATGGGTATTTTTTAGATCTGAAAATTTAACTAAAGCAATGGTGATTATAAAATCAATGTTTGATTTTTCAACTTTTTCAAAGGGATTAACAGAAAATTTTGAAAACTATAGTGCTGGTTTTTTTCACATGAGTATGTTAGTTAAAATAGTATTAATAGTATTAATATTAGTATTTATAGCTCCAAACTCTTTAGAAAGAATAAAATCTAAGAAAATAAATAAATTTAGATTGTATGAAATGTCTATTTATTTTGTTGTAGGGATATTATTTTTAGATAAAGTATCTAAATTTTTATATTTTAATTTTTAATAATATTGAGGAGATATAATGAACTATAAAAATAGATTTTTGAAATTAATTTTACTGATAGGAATAGCACTAGGAATAATAATAACTATAAATTATTTATTAGATCCTTTTCAACAATTCAGGATAAATCCTTATATGAGAGGAGAACAAAGAAAAGTAAATCCAGGGATAGCTAGAAATTACAAATTTGATTCTTTAGTGATAGGGACTTCTACTTCTCAAAATGTTTTAAAAAAAGATATAGAAGAAAAATTTGGAGTAAGCTCAGCTGTAAATTTAAGTATGTCAGGTTCTACACAAACAGAACAGGAAGCTTTACTAAAATTAGCTTTTAAACATAATGATGTAAAACTAGTTATTTATGGAATGGATATGTTTAGTTATGTTTGGGATCCAGGAACTTTTAGAAGTAGAATTCCAGATTATTTGTATAATGAAGATAAATTACTTAAGATGAAGTATCTTTTAAATGTTGAAACTTTGAATAAAGGACTTAGTGGATTTAGAAGGGCTTTAAAGAAAAAACAGGATATAAACTGGATAGAAAAATATAATTATCATACTGATAATGGAGAATACAATTCAAAGCATGTCTATGAAACTTCAAAAGCAGATAAAGAGGGAATAAGAATACTTGATTATAATTCTAAAAATATGTGTTTTAATTTTGATAATTTTTTAAGGTTAGCTGAAAAAAATAAAAGTATAGAATATAAAATATATTTCGTTCCTTATACTATGTTGTGGTGGTATTATGCAGATAAATATAACAAATTAAATGATATACTAGAATTTAAAAAATATGTAGCTAAAAAAATAAAAGAATATCCTAATATTGAATTATATGAATTTCAAAATAATTTAGAAATAGTAGACGATGAAAATTATAAAGATATTTTGCATATAAATCCTAAAAAAAGCGAAGAAATAATTGAAAATATTAGAATAAAAAAAGGGCTAGTAAATAGTGAAAATTATAATATAAAAATTAATAAATTTAAAGAAAATTTAGAAAAAAGTAAAGAAAAATATAAAAAATTAGGTTTATAGATTGGAGATAATTATGAAGATTAGTGTAATAGTACCTGTATATAATAGATTAGAACATTTAAGAGCTCTATTTATTTGTCTTTTAAATCAGAAAATAAATCCTTATGAACTAATAATAACAGATGATGGTTCAAGTGAAAAGGTAGAAGAGTATATAAATGATTTAATACCTAAAGCTAAATTTAAAATAAAGCATATTTATCAAGAAGATAAAGGATTTAGAAAAACAAGAGCTTTAAATAATGGGGTTAGAAATTCTGAAGGAGATATTCTTGTATTTTGTGATCAAGATCTTATTTTTTCAGAAGATTATTTAGAAAAAATAAAAAATAGTATGACTGATAAGAATTTTATTATGGGAAGACCATGTTCTATGTCTGAAGAAGAAAAAATAAGAACTTTAAAAATTTTAGAAAAAGAGTATTCATATAAAGAAATAGAAGATTTAATGCCAAGAGAATATTTAGAAAGTGTTAAAGAAACTTTAAAAAAAGATAAATTAAGAAGAATAATGAATAAAATTAAATTGAATAAAAGAGGAATAAGATTAGTAGGAATGTCTTACGCTCTTACTAAAGAAAATTATATAAAAGTAAATGGTTATGATGAACGTTATCAAGGATGGGGATATGAAGATGATGATTTTGGTAATAGACTAGGAGTAAAAGGGATTAAAGGAAAAGAATTAATAACGGATTATATTCAACTTCATTTATACCATTACTTTGATCCAACAAAGAAGCATAGTCTAAATGAAGATTATTATTACAAAAGAAAAGAAGAGATTTTTAAAAATAAGGATTATTATTGCAAATATGGGTATGACAATATGCTAGATAAAGATAAAGTTAAAATAAATATATTATAATATATAGGAGGAAAAATGAGGATTATAAGTGTAACAGGTTATCATGGTACAGGATCAAGTGCTTTAATTGATTATATTAAAGAATTTGAAGATGTAAATTACATAGATTCTGAAGTTCATGTTTTAGTTAATAATGGAGGTTTAGATGAATTAAATTATAAATTTAATAATAACTACTCAACATATTTATTAGGAATATCTATATCTAGATTTTTAAGATTATCAAAATGTTTATCAAGATTTGGATTATATGGAGAACCTTTAGACTCCAATAAATTATGGGACGGGTATTTTTTAAAAAGAACAAGAAAATTTATTGAAGAAATAACGGATGGTTATCAAGAAGGATATAGCCAGTATAATCTAGTAGATAAAAGAATAGAATATAAAAAATGGGACATGAAAACTTTACCAAAAATAAAAAAGAATATACTAAAATATTTATTTTTTAAAAGAAAAACAAAGATAGATGATTTTAAATATGGGAAAGATAAGATATACTTTCCTAAAGATAATAATGTCTATAAAATAGCTCAAAAAAAATATATAAATGACTTATTTGGTTATTTATATAAAAAAAATAAAGAAGAAAATATTTTATTTGATCATTTTTTTCCTGTAGCAGCAATAGAGAATAAAAATGATTATTTTGAAAATTCTAAAATAATTGTTGTAGATAGAGATCCAAGAGATATTTATATTTTAAATGCTGAAATATGGAAAGATAGTTTTGTTCCATTAAATCCATTAAAATTTATTGAGTTTTATAAAAATAATAGAAGGAAAGAAATAGAAGAAAACAAAGATGTAAAAAAGATTAGGTTTGAGGATTTAATTTATAAATATGAAGAAACTACATCTGAGATAAAAGAATTTCTAAATTTTAAAGAAAAAAATCATAAAATGAAAAATAAATATTTAGATGTTAAAATTTCAATAAATAATACTCAATTATTTAACAGATATTCAAATTATAAAAAAGAGATAGATGTAATAGAAAAAGAATTAAAGGAGTATTGTTATGATTTCCCTAAAATTGACTTAAATCAAAATATTGAAATATTTTAATAGATGTTTATATTTAAATAAAAGAGGAGATAATTAAACATGAAAAAAATAAAAATAATTCCTAATGAAGGGATTTCTTTAAAAACAGTTTTGCAAAAGGAATCTTCAACAAATTCAGAAGTAGATAATCCTTTTTATCATGTTTTTAAAAAATTAGAAAAAAATTATATTATATTAGAAGAAAATTCTAATGAAAAACCAGATTTTGTTATTCATTGGGGGTTTGTAATAGATGAAATATATAAATACAGAAATTCGATAAATATTTATTTAGCTTTTGAACCAGAAATAGTAGATAGGAATCACTCTAGGGAAAAAATAAGAAAATATTTAAGATATTATGATTATATAATGGTTTGGAATGAAGATATAATAGATAACGACAGGATTTTTAAAATGAATTACATGTATAATTTCAAAGATTTAAATATCAAACATTTAGATTTTAATGAGCTTAAATTATTAGTAAATATTTCTGGTAATAAACATTCTAAAAATTCAAAAGAATTATATTCAGAAAGAATTAAGACAATAAAATATTATGAAAATAAACCAAAAGATTTTGAATTATACGGTATCGGATGGGAAAATGAAAAATATAAAAATTATAAAGGAATAGTTGATAAAAAAAGTTCAATTTATAGAAAATTTAAATTTGCATTATCATTAGAGAATATGAATGGGAGAGGATATATAACTGAAAAAATATTTGATTGTTTTGTTACAGGGATAGTTCCAGTGTATTCAGGAGGAAATGAGAATTATATTCCTAAAAATTGTTATATAAATTATTTCGATTTTAAAACTCAAGAAGAATTATATAATTATTTAAAAAACATGAAAAAAGAAGAGTGGGAAGAATATAGGAAGAATATTCAAAAATGGTTAAAATCAGATAAAGCAAAATATTTTAAAGAAGATTATTTTATTAACGAATTAGAAAAAATTTTTTCTAAAAACAAAAGAATTGGAAATCTTTTAATAGTTTTAAAAAAGATAGAAAATCATTTTAAATCGAGTGAAAATAGAAAAAAAACAATAAATTTATGGAAAGTATATTTGAAAGGATTGATTAAATGAAAAAAATAGCATTAATAACAGGGATAACAGGGCAAGATGGTTCATATTTAGCTGAATTTCTTTTAGATAAAGGGTATGAAGTACACGGCATAATAAGAAGAGCTTCAACTTTTAATACAGGAAGAATAGAGCATTTATATATAGAAGATTTAATAGAAGATATGCATAAAGAAAGAAGAGTAAAACTACATTATGGTGATATGACAGATTCTATGTCACTTACAAGATTAATAAAAGAAATAAAACCTAATGAAATATATAATTTAGCAGCTCAATCTCATGTTCAAGTATCTTTTGAAGTTCCAGAATTTACTGCAGATTCAGATGCTGTTGGTGTACTTAGAATATTAGAAGCAGTCAGATTCTTAGGAATGGAAAAAACATGTAAAATATATCAAGCGTCAACTTCAGAACTATTTGGAAGAGTTCAAGAAGTACCACAAAAGGAAACAACTCCATTTTATCCAACATCACCATATGCAGTAGCTAAACAATATGGATACTGGATAATCAAAAACTATAGAGATGCATATAATATGTTTGCTGTAAATGGTATATTATTTAATCATGAATCAGAAAGAAGAGGAGAAACTTTTGTTACTAGAAAAATAACTCTTGCAGTTGCTAGAATAGCTAAAGGTTATCAGAAAAAACTATATTTAGGAAATCTTAATGCTTTAAGAGACTGGGGATATGCAAAAGATTATGTTGAATGTATGTGGCTAATGCTTCAACAAGATAAACCAGAAGATTTTGTAATAGCAACAGGAGAACAATATTCAGTGAGAGATTTTTGTAACCTAGCTTTTAAAGAAGCTGGAATAGAAATAGAATTTGTTGGTGAAGGAATAAATGAAAAGGGAATAGATAAGAAAACAGGAAAAGTATTAATTGAAGTAGATCCTAAATATTTTAGACCTTCTGAAGTTGAAACGTTATTAGGAGATCCAACAAAGGCAAGAACAGTTTTAGGATGGAATCCAAGAAGAACTTCATTTGAAGAGCTAGTAAAAATAATGGTAAATCATGATATGGATTTTGTAGAAAAAGATCATATTATAAAAGCTAAAGCAATTAAAAATTAAGGGGGAATTATGAATAAATATTTATTATCAGACGATACATGGAATATAAAAGAATTAGAAGCTATAAATAGAGTAATAAAGTCAAATAGATATACAATGGGAAAAGAAGTTGAAGAATATGAAAAAGAATTTTCTAAAAAATTTGGTTCTAAATACTCAGTTATGTCAAATTCAGGTTCTTCAGCAAATTTATTAGCAATAGCAGCTTTAGTTTATTCAAAAAAAATTAAAGCAGGAGATGAAGTGATAGTTCCTGCTGTTTCTTGGAGTACAACATATTTTCCTTTATCTCAACATAATTTAAAATTAAAATTTGTAGATATAGATAAGAATACATTAAATATAAGTATAGAATCCCTAAAAAGAGCAATAACAGATAAGACAAAGGTTATTTTTGCAGTGAATCTATTAGGAAATTCTAATGATTATTCTGAAATTATAAAAATTTGTAAGGAAAAAGACATAATATTATTAGAAGATAATTGTGAAGCTATGGGGGCAGACTATAAAGATAAAAAATTAGGAACAATTGGTCTTATGGGAACTTATTCCACTTTTTATTCACATCATTTATGTACAATGGAAGGTGGAGTAACAGTAACTGATGATGAAGAGATGTATCATTATTTACTTGCTATAAGAGCTCATGGTTGGACAAGAAATATACCTGAAGGCAGTAAAATTTATTCTAAAAAAGAGGATGAATTTTATGAAAGTTTTAATTTTATAATGCCAGGTTATAATTTAAGACCTTTAGAAATGGAAGCAGCTATAGGAAGAGAGCAATTAAAAAAATTAGATGAGATAATAAATCAAAGACAAAATAATGCTAGATACTTTAAAGAAAAAATAGATCAGTTTGATGGAATTAGAATTCAAAAAGAAATTGGAAACAGTTCTTGGTTTGGTTTTGCTATGATTTTAGAAGGAAATTTAAAAGGAAAAAGAAATGAAATTGTTAAAATATTTAGAGAAAAAGGAATAGAAGTTAGACCAATAGTTGCGGGAAATTTCACAAGAAACAAAGCTATAGAGTATTTAGACTATGAGATTTTTGAAGAATTAAATAATGCAAATGAAATTCATGAAAATGGTTTTTTTGTAGGAAATCATTCTAAAGAAAATAAAGAATGTGTAGATTATTTAATAGATGCTATAAAGGAGTTTGTAGATAAAAATGAAGAAAGATAGTAAAATATATATTGCTGGACATAGAGGTTTAGTAGGAAATGGTATTTTAGAGGAGTTGAAAAAAAAGGGCTATACAAATTTAATTTATAAGACACATTCAGAATTAGACTTACAAGATAAAAAATTAGTATTTAATTTTTTTGAAAAAGAAAAACCTGAATATGTATTTTTAGGAGCAGCTAAAGTTGGAGGAATTCAAGCTAACAAAAAATATCCTGTTGAATTTTTATTAAATAATTTAGAAATACAAAATAATGTAATATCAGCATGTTATAAATACCAAGTTAAAAAGTTAATGTTTTTAGGCAGCTCTTGTATATATCCTAAATTTGCAAAACAGCCAATAAAAGAAGAATCTCTTTTAACAGGTGAATTAGAACCAACAAATGAGGCTTATGCTCTTGCTAAAATTTCAGGATTAAAGTTATGTGAATATTATAGAAAAGAGTATGGGTGTGATTATATTTCAGTAATGCCTACTAATATATATGGTCCAAATGATAATTTTGATTTAGAAACATCTCATGTGGTTCCAGGTATGATAAGAAGATTCCATGAAGCTAAACTAAATAATGATGAGAAAGTAACAATCTGGGGAACTGGAACTATAAAAAGAGAACTTATGTATATTGATGATTTATCAGAAGCTTTAGTTTTTTTAATGGAAAATTATTCTGAAGATGCTTTTATAAATATAGGAACTGGAAAAGATATTGAAATAAATGAACTTGCTCAAACAATAAAAGAAGTTGTTGGCTTTACAGGAGAAATAGTACATGATTTATCAAAACCAGATGGAACTCCAAGAAAATTAGTTGATGTATCAAGATTAGAAGGCGCAGGCTGGAAATATAAGACAGAACTAAAAGAAGGAATAGAAAAAACATATAAGTGGTATTTGGATAATAAAAATAAATAAAATACAGATTGAAGAAAGGAAAAGTATGAAAAATATTATTTTATGTGGAGGAAATGGGACAAGATTATGGCCAGTTAGTAGAACTTTAATGCCAAAACAATTTGTAAAGTTATTTGATGATAAATCTCTATTTCAATTAACAATGGAAAGAAATAATAAATTATGTGATGGCAGTTTTATAATATCAAATATAGAGCAATATTTTCTTGCTATTGATCAATTAGAAGAAGATAAATCTTATGATTTGAAAAATTCTAGATTTTTACTAGAACCAGTTGGAAGAAATACAGCTCCAGCAATAGCTCTTGCTTGTTTTGATTTAGATCCAAATGAGATAGTATTAATAACTCCTTCAGATCATTTAATAGAAGATGAAAAAGAATACGGGAAAGTTGTAAGATTAGCAGAAA
Source organism: Fusobacterium sp. JB019 (assembly GCA_030673965.1). Lineage (NCBI taxonomy): Bacteria > Fusobacteriati > Fusobacteriota > Fusobacteriia > Fusobacteriales > Fusobacteriaceae > Fusobacterium > Fusobacterium sp. JB019. The sequence continues at coordinate 86,235 of JAUTCN010000006.1, forward strand.
AGCTAGCAGGAGAGAATAATTTAGTTACCTTTGGTATAACTCCAGAATTTCCAGAAACAGGTTTTGGGTATATAGAAGGAGTTAAAAATAGAGAAAATTTAGAATATTTAAATGTTCAAGCTTTTCATGAAAAACCAGACTATGATACAGCTAAAAAATATTTAGAATCAGGAAATTATTATTGGAATAGTGGAATGTTTTGTTTTAAGGCAGGAGTTTTTTTAGAAGAATTAAAAAAATATTCACCTGATATATATGAAATGAGTAAATTAGCCTATGATAATAAAGGTAAAATAGAAAAATCACAAATAAGAATAAAAAAAGAAGATATGGAGAATATTCCATCAGATAGTATAGATTACGCAGTTATGGAAAAATCTAAAATAGTAAAAGTTATCCCTTCAAATATTAAATGGTCAGATGTTGGAAGTTTTGATTCTCTATCTGAAAAATTAGAAAATGATGAGGATAATAATTTTGTATTAGTAGGAAAGCATACTGAATTAATAGATGTTAAAGATTTGATAGTTGTGGATACTAAAGACGCTCTATTAATTAGTAAAAAAGGATCTAGTCAAAAGATAAAAGAAAGAGTAATGAAGCTTAAAAAAGAAGATTCAACTCTACCAGATATTCATTTAAAAGCTCATAGACCATGGGGAACTTATGAAGTACTAGTAGATACTCCAGGATATAAAGTAAAAAGAATAGAAGTTAAGCCAGGAAAGAGATTAAGTTTACAAAAGCATTTTCATAGAAATGAGCATTGGATAGTAGTATCAGGAACTGCAACAGTTACAGTTGGAAATGAAATAAAATTAATTAGACCAAATGAAAGTACATATATAAAAATGGGAGAAGTTCATAGATTAGCTAATGAAGGGAAAATACCTGTTGTAATTATAGAAGCTCAAGTTGGTGAATATACAGGGGAAGATGATATAGTAAGATTAGAAGATGATTTCAAAAGAAATTAATAAATTCTTTGGGGGCAATATGAAAATAGATGAGAGATTTGAAAATTGGATAAATTCTGCTTGGATAGATGAAAAGGATAAGCAAGAACTATTAGAACTTACAGATGAAAAAGAAATAGAGGATAGATTCTATAAAAATCTAGAATTTGGAACAGGTGGTATGAGAGGAGTTCGGGGAGTAGGAACTAATCGTATAAATAAATATATGATAGGAAGAGCAACTCAAGGATTAGCTAATTACATGTTAAAAGTTGATGAAAATTCTGCGAAAAAAAAGGGAGTAGCAATAGCCTATGATTGTAGAATAGGAAGTAAAGAATACGCCCTTGAAACTGCGCTAGTATTAGGAGCAAACGGAATTAAATCTTTTTTATTTAAGTCTCTTAGATCAACTCCAGAACTATCCTTTGCAGTAAGAGAGCTAGGATGTATGGCTGGAATAGTTATTACAGCTTCTCATAATCCAGTTGAATATAATGGTTATAAAATTTATTGGGAAGATGGAGGACAAATAGTTGATCCACAAGCTAGTGGAATAGTAGAAGAAGTAAATAAAATAAATGATTTATCAAATGTAAAAAAAATATCTAAGAAAGAAATTCTTGATAAAAGTTTGTTAAATTATATAGATGAAAAAATAGATGATAAATATATTGAAGAAATAAAAAAACAAGTTATAAATAAAGATATACCAGGAAAAGAAAATTATAAGATAGTTTATACTCCACTTCACGGAACTGGAAGAGTAGGGGTACAAAGAATATTATTAGAATGTGGTTTTGAAAATATTTACACAGTACCTTCTCAAGAAATGCCAGATGGAGAGTTTACAACTTGTGCTTACGCTAATCCAGAAGATTCAAAAGTATTTAAACTTGGGATAGAGTTAGCAGAAGACAAGAAAGCTAATATAGTAATGGCAAATGATCCTGATGCAGATAGGGTTGGGATAGCAATTAAATCAGAGTCAGGGGAATGGATATATCCAAATGGAAATCAAGTGGGACTATTACTTATGAACTATATTTTAGAAAATAAAAAAGATATACCAAAAAATGCAAAAGTTATTTCAACAATAGTTTCAACTCCAATGTTAGATATAGTTGCAAAGGATAAAAATGTAGGTGTCATAAGAACTCTTACAGGATTTAAATATATTGGAGAAAAAATAAGAGAATTTGAAGAAGGGAAAATAGAAGGAGAATTTCTGTTTGGATTTGAAGAATCTTATGGTTATTTAATAGGAACTCATGCTAGAGATAAAGATGGTATAATATCAGCTATGTTAATAGGAGAAATGGCAGCTTATTATAATTTTTTAGGATTAAGTTTAGAAGATAAACTAGATGAATTATATAAAAAATATGGATATTATATGGAAAGCTTAACAGCTATAAAAAAAGAAGGAAAAGAAGGATTAGAAGAAATAGAAAATATAATGAAAAATCTAAGAGATAATCCTCCAAAAGAAATAAATAATATAAAAGTAAAAAAAATAAAAGATTATAGCCTACCTTCAGATTTACCTATGTCAAATGTAATTCAAATAATATTAGAAGATAATACTTATATAACTATAAGACCTTCAGGAACAGAACCAAAGATAAAGTATTATTATGGGGTTAATGGGAAGACAAAAGAAGAAGCAGAAAATAAATTAAAAGAGTTGAATAATAAAATTTTAAATATAAATTATTAAAGGAAATTAAATATGAAAGTTAGTGTTATAATACCGGTTTATAATAGGTTAGAACATTTAAGAGCAGGCTTTTTATGCTTGTTAAGACAAACAATTGTTCCAGATGAGTTAATTATAACTGATGATGGATCTAGTGAAAAAATAGAGGGTTATATTGGAGATTTAGTAGGAAAGGCTAAATTTAAAATAAAATATATTTATCAGAAGGATATTGGATTTAGAAAAGCAAGAGCATTGAATAATGCTGTTAAAAATTCAGAAGGAGAATTATTAATATTTTGTGATCAAGATTTAATATTTCCAGAAAATTATGTGGAAAAAATGGTAAAAGAATCTAAAAAAGGTCAATTTTTATTAGGAAGGGCTCAAAATACAATTTTTGAAGAAAAAGAAGAAATTTTAAAAGAATTAGAAAAACAAGGTGCTTATGAAAATATAATTAAATTAGTAAATCAAAGATACATACAGGATATGAAAGACCAATATAAAATAGATAAGAAGAGAAGAATTTTAAAAAAATTTTATTTATCTAAAAGAGGAATAAGATTAGCGGGGATGAGTTATTCTATATTCAAAGAAGATTATATTAAGGTAAACGGTTATGATGAAAATTACCAAGGTTGGGGTTATGAAGATGATGATTTTGGAAATAGATTAACTGTTTCAAAAATTTTAGGAAAAGAGTTTAGAACAGAATTAATTCAATTACATCTTTACCATAAAATGGATAGAAGTAAAAAAAAGAGTTTAAATGAAGATTATTATTATGAAAGAAAAAAAGAAATTTTTAAAAGAAAACAATTTTTTTGTAAGTTTGGGTTAAATAATTCATTAAATTACGATAGAATTTTTATAAAGAAAATAAATTAAGAGGTAAAGTTATGAAACTTGTACATATATGCGAAGAATTTGAATATTCATGGATAGGAAAAGATAGTGGAATGATTCCAATTTATTCTAAAAATATTTTAAATTGGGATAGTGAAATTGTAACTTGTAATTTAAAAAATGATCTTTCTGATGAAATAAGAGGCGTAAAAATAATAAAAATAAAAAGGTGGTTTAAATATATAAAAAACTTTGCTCCTTGGGTAATTTTTTTTAAAAGAATTCCTTTGTATTTTTATATTTGTAAAAATGCCAAAACTATAGATATACTTATGCTCTTTCATGTAACTAAATGTAGTTATTGGAATGCTTTTTTCTATAAAAAATTTAATCCAAATGGTAAAATATATGTCAAAGCTGATTTTAATACTATAATATATGAAAAAGAACTTACGGAACTAACAATGAAGCCTCAAAATTTAAGAGAATTTTTTAGAAAAAAGAGGCAATTGAAAGAATATAAAAAAAGAAAAAAATTATTAAAAAATATAGACTTAATTAGTTATGAAAGCCTAGAGGGATATAACTATATGAAAGATTTTTATGCGGGTATTTCGACTAAGGGAAAATCTATATACTTGCCTAATGGATATGATGATTTATATATAGATTGTACTTTCAAAGTTAAATCTTATACTGAAAAAGAAAATATATTTTTAACTGTTGGAAGACTAGGGACATTTGAAAAAAATACAGAATTTTTATTGGAAGTGCTAGGAGAAATAGATTTAAAAGATTGGAAATTTTATTTAGTTGGGCCAATAGAAGAAAATTTTAGAATCAAAATAAAAGAATTCTATGTTAAAAACCCAGAGAAAAAGACTAATATAGTATTTACTGGGGCTATTTTAAATAAAAAAGAATTAGATGAGTATTACAATAAGTCTAAAGTTTTTGTTTTACCATCTCGTTGGGAAAGTTTTGGAATAGTTATGGTGGAAGCAATGGCTTTTAATAATTATATATTAACATCAAACACTTGTGCAGTAAAGGATATAACTAATAATGAAAAAATAGGATCTATATTTGATATTGCTTCTAAAGCTGACTTGAAAAATAAGATGATAAAAATTATTAATAAAGAAATTAATTTAGCTAATATTGGAATAAAGACTGATAAATATAAAGAAAATTTCAAATATTCTAGGCTTATAAAAAAGATAAAGAGGTTAGAAGATGAAGTATAAAATTCAATGGAAATATTTATTAAAAAGAAGTTTTGTTAAGATAAGAGGTAAAAATAATTTTAAAAATGAAGGATTAGTTAAAAGTTCAAAAATAAAAATTTCAGGGGAAAAAAATGAGTTGATTTTAAAAAAAGGCTCAAGAATAAATAAGAGTAATATTTGGATAAAAGGAGTAGAAAATAAAGTAATAATAGAAGATGGATGTGATTTGAATAATTTGACTATTATTATGGAAAATAATAATGGATTGATACAAATAGGAGAAGGTACAGGGTGTTCAACAACTCAAATAGTATCTTTAGAGCCATATGATATAAAAATAGGTAAAAATTGTATGCTTTCATATGACATAGAAATTAGAAATACTGATTCTCATAAAATATATGATAAAGAAAATAATCAAAGAATAAACATTGGAAAAGAAGTTTTGATAGAAGATAATGTTTGGATAGCTTCAAGAACAATGATATTAAAAGGTAGTAAAATAGGTAAAGGATCAGTAATAGGGACAAGTAGTGTAGTTAGCGGAAAAATAGAAAAAAATTCAATAGCTATAGGAAGTCCAGCTAAAGTAATTAGAAAAGGTGTATATTGGAACAGAGAGTCTGTAATAGAGGGGTAACGAAATGAAAAAAATAGGTTTTTGTATAGATTCTTTAGAAATGGGTGGAGCAGAAAAATTATTGGTAGATATAATTAAAGCATTGCACAAAACTAAAAAATATGAAATATATTTATTAAATAAAGTTAAAAGTAATAGCTATTTTTTTAACGAAATTAAAGGAATAGTTAATTATCATTACCTACTAACTTTTGAAGAAAATAAAAAAATTAAAGAAAATAAAAATTTTATTAATAATTTAAAAAGTTCATTTTTAAAAAAAAGAAGATTTAATAGATTTATAAAAAATATAGATTCAGTTATAGATTTTTTAGATGGTGATTTTTATAAGTATATAAAAAAAGAAAAAAAAATAGATAAGATTATTTGGCTGCACTCTAATTACAAAGATTTGAGAATAAAAAAAAAGATTGAAAAAAAAATAAATTATTATAATAAAATTATAGTAATAACTAATGGTATGTATAAAGAAATAAATAGAAATGAATTTTTTAAAAATAAAAAAGTATTTATGATTTATAATCTTATTGATTTTAGAAAAATGGATAAGATGTTAAATGAAAAAAGAAATGAAAAATTATTAAATGACAAATATTTTTTAACCGTTTGTAGATTAAATGAAAAAGAAAAAGATGTGACAACTTTAATAAGAACTTTTAAAAATTATCTTGGAGAAGAAAAGCTTTATATAATAGGGGATGGGGAAGATAAAAAGTTATTAGAAAATAAAGTAAAAGATTTAAAGCTTTCAAATAAAGTAATATTTTTAGGAGAAAAAGAGAATCCATATATTTATATGAAAAAAGCGAGAGCGTTTATATTATCAAGTAAAGGAGAAGGATTTGGACTTGTTTTAGTAGAAGCTCTTTATACAGGAACAAAAGTTATTTCATCAGATTGTGAATATGGGCCTAGTGAAATATTATTAAAGGGTGAAATAGGAGAACTTTTTAAAGTTGGAGATGGAAAAGAGTTATTAGATAAATTAAACTTAATAAGAGAAAAAAAATATGATAATAATTTAATAAGAAAATCTTTGAAAAGATTTGGAGAAGAAAAAATAGTAGATAAAATAAAGGAAGTATTAGAATGAATTTAATTATAAAAAAAATTAACAAAGAAAAAATTATAAACTTAATAGGATTTTTATATTTATTTTTCTTAATGAGAAGAGGGGGAGATACCAAATATATTTTTTCAATTATTTTAATGATATCGTCTTTGTTTTTTATTTATAAAAACAAAGGACAAAAAATTATAGAAAATAAATGGTTATATATAAGCGGAATAATATATTTTGTTTTATTAACAAGAAGTTTTTTAACAAATGAAATTATTCCAGATAGGATCAATGCTTATCTTGGGATGGGGTTATATTCAGTTATATTTTTACTTTTATGTATTAATATAGATATAAAAGAAAATTATAATAATTATATTTTTCCTTTAATAAGTTTTTTTTCTTTAGGGAGTCTGTATAGAGGTTTAGAAGATATATATTTACACAGTTCACAACTATCAGTATATCGAATTTCTGGGAGAACATATACTACAATATATGCAGGAGAAATAGGAATATATTTTTTCATAGGTGTAATATCTATATTTATATATAAAAAATGGTATTTAAAACTAGCTTATACTTTTTATACAGGGATAACTTTAGTATTAATCTATTTTACTAAATCAAGAAATGCAATGCTTATGATTCCTCTTACTATAGGAATACTTTTAATTATTAAATATGGTAAAAAAGGGTTAATATATTTTTCTTTAATTTTATCTTTAGTTTTTGGATTAGTAGAGTATAGCAGTCATATTAATGGTTTGGAAAGATTATCTAAGATTTCTAGTATAAAGAAAATAAAAGAAGATAACAGATACACAATATTTAAAGAAGGGTTAAGACAAGGAATAGAAAAGCCATTAACTGGTGTTGGATTTAAAGAATACAATAGGGATAATTTAAGAAAAACAAAAGTTGAAAAAGTATCTAGTTTTCATAATGTATATATTGAAACTTTTGCAACTCAAGGGGTTTTAAATTTAATATCTTATATGATTTTTATAGGCTCTATATTTATTAAATTAATAAAAAAATATATTAAAAGTGGAGATTTAAAACATATTATTCCTATAGCTGTATTAATATATATGTTATTATATGGATTGGCAGAACCTATATTTTATTTTGGAAAAGTATACCAATTATTGTTTACAATAATATTAATAGGAATATTAAAGAGAGAAGGAATTAATAAATAATAGTTAAGAGACTAATAAGAAAAAAATTATTGGTCTCTTTTTTTGTTTCTTTAAAATTAAAGGGTTAGTTTTTTTAGAATTTTGTATAATTATATTTCAAAAAAATAAAAGTATAAAAAATGTATTTGACTTTTGTAAATATAGGTGGTAACTTTAAAGAAAATGTACATATAAATTAAGGAGGGGAAATATGCTAAAAAATATAAGAGAAAAAATTAGATTATCTAGACTTAAAAAATATCAAGATGAAAAAAAAATAATATTTATGTTGTCCCCAGATCACGGTAATCTAGGAGATCAACTGATTGCTGTGGCTACTCTTAAATTACTTAAAGAAAAGTACAAGGATAAAATAATAATAGAAATAACAAGAAAGTCATATGAAAGAAATAAAGATATAATAAAAAATATAATCACTGGAAAGGACACTTTAATACTTTGTGGAGGAGGAAATTTAGGAGATATTTGGCTAAATGAAGAAGTATCAAGAAGAGAAGTGATAGATGAATATAAAAATAATAAGATAATTATCATGCCTCAAACTATAAATTTTCTATCTAAAAAAGAAGAAAATATTAGTAAAAAAATATATGGTAAGGCTGAAGATTTAACTATAATAACTAGAGAAAAGGAAAGTTTTAAAATAGGGAAAGAAAATTTTATTAATAATAAGATATTATTAGCTCCAGATATTGCTTTTTATTTAGAAGATGCTTATATAAAAGAATTGTCAGATGAAAGAGACGGGGCTATATTACTTATGAGAAATGATCCAGAAAAAATAGTTACAGCTGGAATCTTAAAAAAAATAAAATCAATATTAAAATCTAAGAAATTAGGTATTAAAGTAAGTAACACAGTTGTTGATAGTAGAGGAAAAATTAATGTTAAAAATAGAGAAGAAATTTGTTTAAATTTATTAAAAGAAATAAGTAATCATAAACTTGTAATAACTGATAGACTTCATGGAATGATATTTGCAGTAATCACTAATACCCCTGTAATTGTTTTTGGATCACCCATATCAAAAACAATGGGAACAATAAAATGGTTATCTCATTTAAACTACATTTCTTATGTTGACGATTTTCATGATTTAGATTTAATAGATAAGGAAATTGAAAGATTATTAAAGATTGAGGTAGTAAAGAAGAAATATAAAGTTAAAGAAGAAATTAATAACATTTTTGAAAAAATATTTTTTTAAAATATATGTAATATTATAAAATAAAATTAAATAAATTATTTTCAAAACATAGAAGATGTGTTAAAATTGGGCTATACAAAATATTTTTAAGGAGCTCAACAAATGGAAAAAGGGAAAAAAATAAATAGGAATTATGGTTATAATCAATCCTATGAAGGTTATTATGATAATCCAGAAGAAGATGAGATTGATTTAGTTGATTTAATATTTGTAATGATAAGAAGATGGAAACTTATTGTTTTAACGATAATACCAGTAATTATTATTGGTTTTTTCTTTGCGCTAACTAGACCTTCAGTATATCAAGCTGAAACAACTTTAATGGTATCTAGTGGAATGGCAAGTGTTGGAATAGATAATAGTGATATATCTCTTAATCAAAAATTAGTTATAACTTACTCAGAGGTTGCAAAAAGTAAGAGTATACTTAGAAGAGTGATAAATAAATATGACCTAGAAACTACTCCAGAAAATTTAGCAGGGGCAATTTCAATATCTCCAGTTTCAGATACTGAAATAATAAAGCTAAGTTATAAAAATGGGGACCCACAGTTAGCAGCATCTGTAACAAATGAATTTGCAAAGGAATTCATGAACAAAGTAGTAGAAGTTATGAATATTAGAAATGTAAAGGTTGTAGAGCCAGCAGAAATACCAACTCACGCACTACCTAAAAAAAGAGCAATTATACTTGCAGCTTTTGTTATATTAGGTGTGATGCTTGGAATGGGACTTGCTTTTATAGTAGAGAGTATTCATAAAAAACTTAGAAAACCTTCAGAAATAGAAAGTATTTTAGGGGCTCCTATGCTTGGAATGATTCCTAAATTTGAGGATAACAGTGACAAAAATGAAGAAGATACGGATGGTGAAAACTAATGGGTAAAAGAAAGATTTTTTTTAAAGGGAATGAAGAAGTAGAAGTAGTAGAAGCCTTAAGGGCAGTAAGAACAAATTTAAGTTTTTTAAATGAAAAGAAAATGGGAAGAAAAATAATATTTACAAGTGTTATTCCAAACGAGGGTAAATCTTTTTTAGCTTCTAACTACGCAGCAAGTGTGGCAACATCAGGAAAAAAAGCCTTGCTTATAGATTGTGATATTAGAAGACCAAGAGCTCATGAGAGCTTTGGAGTTAAATTTGAAAGAGGAATGGAATCAGTTCTTATGAGGGAAGCTTCTGTAGAAGATGTAATTATAAGAGATGCCTTACCTAACTTAGATATAATACCATCTAGACATGTTGAACAAGGTGTAACAGAATTATTTTTAGGAGAAAGAATAGAGGAAATATTAGATTCATTAAGTCCTCATTATAATACAATAGTACTTGATAATCCACCAATAGCAGTAGCTTCAGATTCAGTATTATTATCAAAATTTGTTGATGGTGTAGTGTTAGTTGTTGGATATGACCAAGTAGGAAAAAAAGAGTTGCAATTTGCTAAAGATATGCTTGACCATGCTAATGCAAACGTTTACGGTTTTGTTGTTAACAAGGTTGACAAGTCAGGTTTATCTTACGGAAATTATGGATATTATACTAATTATTCCCATTACTATAAGGAATATTATGGTGGTGAAGAAAAAGAAGTAGAAAAGAAAAATAAACGTAAAATAATAAAGAGAAAATATAAAAAAATGAATAAAATTCAACAATTCATACATAGATTTAGTAAAGAATACAAAAATCAAATATCTGGTGATTTGAAAGGAAGAAGAAAATGATAGATATTCATTCTCACATATTGTTTTCTGTTGATGATGGAGCAAGAAGCTTGGAAGAATCAATAGAACATATAGAAAAAGCTATAAGTTTAGGGTATACAGGAATAGTATGCACAGCTCACTATAAAGTTTTAGAATTTGAGAATGAGAAGTATGAAGAAAAATTTAATATATTACAAAGGGAAGTTTTCAAAAGAAAGCTTCCTATTAATCTGTATAGGGGAAATGAAGTTGATCTAAGAGAAGGGGTAATGAAAGCTATAGATAAGGTATATACTATAAATAATAGTAAATATATACTTATAGAATTTTCAAGACCTCTAATATATCAAGCATATATAAAAATAATAGATAATCTAATAGATAGGGGTTATGTTCCTGTGCTTGCTCATGTTGAAAGATACCCATATATAAAATTTCATGATTTTATGAAGTTATATGAAAAAAAAGTGATTTTTCAAATGAATCTTAGTATAGTTAAAAATATGAGTAAGAAAATTAAATTTTTATTAGAAGAAGGATATATACAAGTTGTAGGAACAGATGCTCATAGAGTTGAAAATAGAAACTATGATGTATCTCATTATTTAGAAGAACTTAAAAAAATAGTTGGTGAAAGAAGATATATTGAACTAACCAAAGAGAATCCAAGAAAAATAGTAATGAATGAAAATATTAATTTAGAAACTGGAAGGGAGAGGAAGAATAATGAAAAAGTATTATCTTTTAATGGGGCTTTTCACAATATGTTTAGAAAGTTATTCAATGGGATTAACAGTAGAAGATGTAATACAAAGGGCGAAGACATCTAATAATCAAATCAAAATACAAGATTTTGAGAAAAATATTAGAAAAAAAACAAAGGATAAGGCATTTAAGAATTTGATATTGCCACCAATAAGACTATCTGCAGAGGAAGAATGGGATATAGTTAAGGATGAAGGTTTTGGAGCTAATGAGATTAATGCATATATTCCACTTTTTGTAGGGGGAAAAAATATAAACTCATACAAAAAAGCTGCTGCAGAATATAATATTTCTGAAAAAGATCAAGTATTAGTTGGTAATGCTGTGGAAGAACTTGCAGTTTCTAAATATTTTGAAGCATTAAACTATAAAAGACAAGTTGAAATATCAAACACTACAATAGAAGCTTTAGAAAGCCAAAGAAAAAGATTAGAAGTACTATTTGCTGGGGGTAAATTAATACCTAAATCTGAATTATTAAAAGTTAAGGCAAATTTACAAAGAAATAAAAGTTTAAAACTAGAAAATATAAGACTTGAAAAATTAGCAATGGGTGAATTAAGTAAGATATTAAATTATCCTCTTGATACTAAATATGAAAATGTAGAATTTAATTTACGTGAATTTATGAAAAATAAAGGGGACATAAAACAAAGATTTGGAAAAGAAATAACTATGACTACTTTAGGAGAAAAGGAACAATTAAAAGTGGATGTTGCAAAATATGATTTAAATATAGCAAAATCAGATTTATATCCAAAATTCTATTTAAAACCTACTTTCCAGTATAAGGATAAAGAGGGGGATCATTTAGTAAAGAGAGCTAAGGAAGATAGATACGCTCTTGAAGTTGGATTTAGCTATACATTTGCTTGGGGTGGAACAATGGATAGTGTAAGTCAAAAAAGATGGTCATATGAAAAGGCAAAACTTGAGTATGAGGATAATATGAGAGGGATAGAGCTAGAAAGAGATAGTAGAGAAAGAAAGGTAGAAGCCCTTTATGGAAGAGCCTTAGCTTCAAAGCAGGAAGCTGATTATTTAAAAGAAAATGTAAAAATTGATAATATGAGATATGAAAATGGTTTAATTACTACATTTGATTATTTGAATTCTGTAAATAGTTATAGAAATTCTCAAGCACAGTATTATGAAATGATTAGAAACTTGGTAATTGCAACAATGGAATTTGAAAATATATATAAATAAGGCAGGTATACATAGATGTTTAATTTAACTAAAAAGAAGATCATAATAATTGCAGGTATTGTTTTAGTAACTGGAGGTTTAATTTTAAAGGTGGATCCTCTAAATACAAAGGAAGTAAAAGTTGAAAATGTAAGGGTGGGAGCTCTTTCAGATGCAGGAATGTATAGTGGAACTGTTATTCCAGGAAAATTAGTTCCAGTCTATATAGAGGCGCCAGCAGTTGTTGAAAATGTAATGGCAATAGAAGGTGAAGAAGTTGAAAAGGGAACTGATTTAATGGTCTTTTCAAATAAGAGCTTACTTGAAAATGAAAAGCAATTAAAGATAAATGCCCTTGATATAGAAGACGCTGAACTTAGAATAGCTGATTTAAATGGTGGTACTTTAAAATTAGAACTTGATAATAAGCAGCTAGAAATAAAATCTTTGGAAGAAAGCATTAAAAATGAAAGTAAAAAATTACCAATAGTTGAAAAACAAGCAAAAACATATGAAAAACTTTTAGCTGAAGACGGAGTTTCTTCAATAGAAGCTAATCAAAAATTAATGGAATATGAAGAACTAAAAACAAAATTAGATTTAAATAAACAAAAATATAATTTAATGACAGTAAGCTATGAAAGTCTTAGAAGACAGCTTAATATTGATGAGGGTAAGATAAAATCAGAACTTTCAAAATTAAAATTACAAAGAGAAACTTTGGAAATTAGAGAGGAACAATTAAAAAATCCTTTAAAAGCTCCAGTTTCAGGGATAATTATAAATGTAGATGTGGCAGAGGGAAGCTTAATCTCTCCAGGTGAAAGACTTGTGGCAATAGCAGCTAAGGGAGAAAATAGAGTAATATTAGAAATTCCTTCATATGAAGCAGAGACTCTGGAAAAAGGGCAATCGGCTAGAATAATAACAAGAGATTCTATGGGAGATAATACTTACACTGGTTATGTGGATAAGGTTTCTTCAGCAGCAAGATCAAGTGCTAAGGGAAATAATAAGGTAGTTTCAGTGGAGGTTGCTATAACTGGTGAAAATAATTTAAAACCTGGATTTGTAGCAGATGTTGAAATTTCTAAAAAAGCAAAGGAAGATGTACCAGTTGTAAATAATTTCTCTGTACTAGAAGAAAGTGGAAGATATTTTGTTTTTGTTGTGGAAAATGGAGTAGCTAAGAAAAGAGAAGTTAAGATTGGTGCTAGAAGCTTAAACAATTATGAAGTTCTTGATTTACCAGTTGGAACAGAAGTTATAGTAAATCCATTTAAAGTAAAATCAGGAGAAAAAGTAAAGGTTGTGAAGTAGATGGAATTTTGGTTAGCTCTAAAAATGATATTAGGAAATAGAAGAAAGGTTATTTTTCCATTGTTTGCTGTAATTTCAGGAATTACAGCTTTGATTATAACTCTTTCCATATCTAGGGGAGGAGAAATGATAATTAATAATAATCTTTCTTCCCTTGGTGAAAATAGAATAATAATAGGTGGGGATAGTCTATCAAGAAGAGATATGAATATGATAGAAAATTATCCCTTTGTAGAGTACGCCATGTTTCCCCGTGCAAGAGTGAGGGTGGATGATGTAATTTTCATTGGATATTCAAAAAAAGCTCTTAAAACTTTAGGATTAAATAACTTAAAAAATAACGAAATAATTATTGATAAAAATCAGTACAAAGATAAGAATATAGGGGACGTGCTACTATTAACTATAAATAATTTTGAGAGAAAATTTATAGTTAAAGATTTGTATGAAGAAAAAAATCCCTTTGAACTTATGAAAAAAGGTTATAGAATAATAGTATCCCAAAATAAATTTCAGGAATTATTTAATATATATAAATATGATTCCATGATAATTTCATTTGACAAGGATGAGAATCCAGAAGATTATGCACAAGGATTAATTAATAAATTAAAACTTAGCAAGGGAGGATATAGTAATTTAAGATTACTTGAAACTCCAGAAGTTTATAAAAAAGTAGTAAAGATAAAAAAAATGGTAAATAGAACCTTAGGGATAATAGCATTTATATCTCTAGCCCTTGGAGCCTTTGGAATATTAAATCTAATAGGAAATAATATAAAGGCAAGAAGTAAACATATAGGAATACTTAGAGCTATGGGAATGGGAATTAAAAATATCACAAAGGTTTTTATATTAGAAGCAGTAATAATATCTTCAGTAGGTAGTTTTGTAGGGATTTTTTTAGGAATAACAGGAAGCTTTGTAATTGGAAAATTAATAAGTATATATCCTGTGTTTAATTTGTTTCAAATATCACTTAGTCTATTATTGTCCCTAGGAATAGGGATATTCATGGGAGTGTATCCCACTAGAAAAATAAATAGTGAAAGCATAATTAAAATCTTGAAAGGGGACTGATATGAAAAGATACCAAAAGGTAATGATAGGATTAGTAGCTTTAAGTACAATGGCATTAGCTGTTGGAGATGAAACTAAAAAATTTGAAATATGTAGATGTAATGATTTTAGTGAAGAATGTTCTATACCTAGTTATAGTATGAATGTTCCATCTGGGCTTGCAGGAAGTGCTGGAGGAGGATTTGTAGCACTTTCCGGAATAACAGATAAACATGATACAGATGGAGGACTTTCTTTTGGAGTAGGTTATGGAGATAGTGGTGAAAAAATAGGGGGAACTATATCTGTTGGTATAGGAAGTATTGATCCAGTTGAAGGGGGAGCTTTTAACAGAGGAGCTCTTAATATTTCAGCAGGTCATAGTTTTAGAGATAAGTTAATAGGAGTTGCTGTTGGAATGGATGGAATTAATCTATGGCATGGTAGCGATAATGATCATGATAAAAGTCCTAGCATGTACTTAGCAGTAACAAAATTAGTACCAAATGACACACTGCCAATGGTATTTACAGTGGGAGCTGGAAATAATAACTTTGCCAAAGTAAATGAGTCAGGGGATAAAAAGGATCATATATATCCATTTGTTTCAGGGACTGTTTATGTAATGCCGCAAGTCAGTTTAATAGCAGATTATTCATCTGATATAGTAAGTGCAGGAGTTGGGTTTGTACCATTCCCACATTTTCCTATTTCATTTACTGCAGGGGCTTATGATTTAACTAAGGAAAGAAAAGAAGATAGGGTTTCTTTCATAGCTTCAGCATGTTTATGTTTTGAATTCTAATTTATAAGGGAGGAAAATTATGAAAAAAGTAATAATGATATTTGCAGTCTTAGCAAGTGTTTCCTTTGCTGCAAATGATGAATATAGAGTTTTAGGGATGGTTGGAGATCAATTAAAGGTTGAAAAAATAGCAACTCATGAGATAACTCTTATGAAATCAAGTGAAGCTGTAACTTTGGGAATAACTGATTCAGGTGATTCTTCTTCTAAAGTAGCAGAAACTTTTGTAGATGCTTTGATTCCAGATAAAAATAAACCAGTAGTTGGTGAAGAACATCCATCAGTAATACCACCAATGGACGTAATTGATGGAACAGTAACAGCAGCTTATGGTCGTAAATAATTTAAATAGAACAAAAAGAAGCAAATAATAATCTAAAACAAGGTAACTATTGGCCCGAAAAGTATTTTTATCATCAAAACACTTGACAACTTATTTAAATAGTTGTATATATAAAGAATAGTGATTAAATAAAAAGTATTATAAATAGGAGGAACCATTGTGGGAAGAATACTTAAAAATAGAAGAACAATAATTAAAGTTTTATTAGATATATTTTTTATTTTACTTGCAGGTATACTTGCAAGTTTTATTCTTTATGATAAACTTCACGAGGGAAATAAGACAATAGTTTTCATGTATTTGGTAATAGGGTTTTTTATAGCCTCAATAGAAAATGATATCGCAGTAAGCTGGAGTTATACAGATACCAGGGATGTATTGTCCTTGGTAACAATAAATATAATTTCAGCATCTATTACTGCGATTTTTTTATTATTCAGTAGGAATACACAGTTAAAATTTGTATTTTTATTGTTTGTCTTTGCAACGAGTTTTCAACTTTTAGCTAGGTTTTTCTTTAGAATACAGAGAAAAGAAAGATATTCTAAGAAAATAGAAAAAAAGATAAGTGAAAAATTAGACAAGAAAAAAGCATTGATTTATGGAGCTGGAGAAGCAGGACTTGCTTTACTTCGTGAAAGTAGATTAAATAAACGTTTTCCATATAAGATATGTGGTTTTTTAGATGATGATCCTAAAAAAGATTCAATCCTTATAAATGGAATAGATGTTTTTGGAAATGGTGATGAGGCTAAGAAAGTAATAAAAGAGCTTAATATTGAAACTTTTATACTTGCTATCCCTTCAATGAAAACAGATGAAATTAATTCTATCTATGATAAGATAAAAGATATTGATAATCTAGAGATTAAAATACTTCCATATGTATCAGATATATTAAATAATAAACCTCTAGCAGATCAAGTTAGAAATATTAATATATATGATTTACTTGGAAGAGAGGAACAGACCTTTGATGATAGCGGATTAAAGAATTTCTTAGGAGGAAAAACAATAATTGTAACTGGTGGTGGAGGAAGTATTGGTTCAGAGCTTTCAAGACAGATTGCAAAATATAAGCCTAAAAAACTTATTAATATAGATCTTAATGAAAATTCTCTTTATTTACTTGAGCTTGAAATACAAAGGCATTATCCAGGAATCGATTTACAAAGTGAGATTTGTAGTATAAGAGACAAGAAAAAACTAAGAGAAGTATTTAATAAATATAAACCAAATATTGTATTTCATGCAGCAGCTCATAAGCATGTGCCTTTAATGGAACATAACCCTGAAGAGGCTGTAAAGAATAATATATTTGGAACTAAGAATTTAGTAGATGTGGTGGATGAGGTAGGCGTAGAAAAATTTGTAATGATATCTACAGATAAGGCAGTTAATCCAACAAATATAATGGGAGCTACTAAAAGAGCTTGTGAACTAATAGTTGAAAATAAAAATAAGGAAAGTAAGACAAAATTTATGGCTGTAAGATTTGGAAATGTACTTGGAAGTAATGGATCAGTTATTCCAATATTTAAATCTTTAATAGCTGAGGGTAAAAACTTAACAGTAACTCATAAGGACATAACAAGATATTTTATGACAATACCAGAAGCTAGTAGACTAGTAATAGAAGCTGGAAGACTAGGTATTGGAGGAGAATTATTTATTCTTGATATGGGTAAACCTGTAAGGATAATGGATCTAGCAAGAAATATGATAAAGCTTTCAAATGCAAAAGTAGGAATAGAAGTAATAGGTCTTCGTCCAGGAGAAAAATTATACGAAGAACTATTGTATGATACTGCTGCTGCTATAAAGACAGAAAATGATAAGATATTTATAACAAAGATGACAGAAGATAACATAGAGATATCTTATTATTTGGATAAATTCAAAGATGTAATAGAGCTAGAAAGTAAAGATAAGATAAAAGAAGTAATGCATGAGATGGTAAAAACATATAAGGAAGTTGAATATAACTAGGAGTGTAATATGCTATTAAAAAGATTATTTGATGTGATAGTTTCTTTTTTAGGAATAATATTTTTCTTGCCTCTGATGGTATTAGTTGGAATAATTATTAAACTAACATCAAAGGGACCAATATTATTTAAACAAATAAGAGTGACTAAAAATGAAAAATTATTTGAAATTTATAAATTTAGAACAATGAGAGAGAATACAGAAGGAAGTAAACAAATAACTATAGGAGCAGATAAAAGAATAACAAAAATAGGAAAACTATTAAGAGTTACTAAAATAGATGAATTACCACAGCTTTTGAATGTTTTTAAAGGTGATATGAGTTTTGTAGGTCCAAGACCGGAAGTGCCTAGATATGTCAAACTGTACTCGGATAAACAAAAAGAAATATTAAAAGTAAGGGCAGGAATAACAGATTATGCCTCAATAATATTCTCAGAAGAAAGTGAAATTTTAGGAAAAGTAGATGATCCAGAAAAATTTTATATAGAAAAAATTATGCCCTATAAAATAGATTTAAATAAAAGATATTTAAAAAAAATAGGAGTAATATCTGATATTAAATTGATAATTATAACAATTTTAAAAATAATTGGAATTAATATTTTAAAAGAAGAAACTAAATTTAAGGAGTTGATTTAAATGAAAAGAACAATAACATTTTCTCCACCAGATATAACACAAAGAGAAATAGATGAAGTTGTGGATACTTTAAAATCAGGATGGATAACTACAGGACCTAAAACAAAGTTATTTGAAAAGAAAATAGCAGAGTATTGTGAAACTGAAAAAGCAGTTTGTTTTAATTCAGCAACAGCAGCTATGGAATTAACATTAAGATTGTTTGATATAGGTCCAGGAGATGAAGTAATAACTTCAGCTTATACATATACAGCAAGTGCAAGCGTAATATTACATGTTGGAGCAACTCCTGTTTTAGTAGATATAAAATCAGATAGTTTTTTAATTGATTCAGAAAAAATAAAGGAAGCAATAACAGAAAAAACAAAAGCTATTATCCCAGTTGATATAGGTGGTATGCCAGCTGATTATGATGAAATTTTCAAAATAGTTGAAGAAAAAAAAGGATTATTTAATCCTAAAAAAGGAACTTTACAAGAAAAATTAGGAAGAATATTAATTTTAGCTGACGCAGCACATTCTTTTGGGGCCACTTATAAAGGATCAAAAATAGGAAGTGTTGCAGATTTCTCAAGTTTTTCATTTCATGCAGTTAAAAATTTAACTACAGCAGAAGGCGGAGCTTTAACTTGGAAAGAAAATAAAGCTTTAGATAATGGGGATATGTATAAACAGTTTATGCTACTTTCATTACATGGTCAAAATAAAGATGCATTATCAAAAATGAAAGCGGGGGCTTGGAAGTACGATATAGCTATTCCAGGTTACAAATGTAATATGACTGATATTAATGCAGCTATAGGATTAGCTCAATTAGAAAGATATGATAGTGAAATACTTGTTAAAAAAGAAAAAATAGTTTCATGGTATAAAAAATATTTTAAAGATATAAAAGGAATAATTCTTCCTGAATTTGATTTAAAAGATAGAAAAAGTTCAAAACATATATATGCTTTGAGATTAGTAAATAAAACATTAGAAGAAAGAAATAAAATTATTATAGGATTAGCAGAAGAAGGAATAGCAACAAATGTTCATTATCAGCCATTGCCATTATTTACAGCGTATAAAAATTTAGGATATAAAATGGAAGATTATCCAATTTCTTATGCAATGTCTATAAATGAAATATCCATGCCATTTCATAATATGTTAAAAGAAGATGATATTAAATATATAGCAAAAATTTTTAAAGGAATATTTTAATGAAAAGAAAGATACTTTTAATGGAAAATGATATTTGGAGTTTATGCAATTTTAGGCTAGGTATAATAAAAAAAATGATAGAATTAGGTTATGAAGTACATCTTTCAGGGATTGATAACGAAAATGAAAAGATAAATAATTTAAAGATTTATAAACATAACTTAAATATAAAATCGAGTAGCAAAAATATAATTGATGATTTAAGATTAAGTTTTGAAATATTTAGATTGTATTGGGAAATAAAACCTGATTATACATTATTATATAGCATTAAACCTAATATTTATGGTAATTTTGTAGCGAAAATTTTAAATATAAAAACTATAAGTAATGTTAATGGGTTAGGAAATGTTTTTATGTCAGCTAATAAAACTAGAAAAATTGTAGAGCTTTTATATAAACTAGCTTTCAAACATCCAACTAAAATTTTTTTTCAAAACCGAGATGATATGAATTTATTTTTAAATTCAAAATTAGTAGAAAAAGAAGAAGTTGAAAGAATTCCAGGTTCAGGAGTTAATTTGAAAAAGTTTAAACCTGTTAAAAAACAGAGGAATTTAGAAAAAATAGTTTTTTTATTAATTTCTAGAATGATTTGGACTAAAGGAATTAAGGAATATATAGAAGCTGCAAAAATTTTAAAAATAAAAGGATATAAAGATGTTGAATTTCAACTTTTAGGTCCGTTAAATGTTGATAATGAAGAAGCTATAGAAAAAGAATATTTGGATAATAATAAAAGATATATCAAGTATTTAGGTGTTTCAAAAGATGTTAGAGAAGAGATAAGAAATTCGGATTGTATAGTATTGCCTTCTTTTTATAGAGAAGGGGTTCCTAAAACTCTTATAGAGGCAGCTTCAATGGGGAAACCAATTATTACAACAGATAATGTTGGATGTAGAGATATTGTTGAAAATAATTATAATGGATTTTTAGTTAAAATAAAGAATGTGGAAGATTTAGCGTTAAAATTAGAAAAATTTATAAAATTATCTAAAAAAGAAAAAATTAGGTTAGGAAAAAATAGTAGAAATAAAGCTGAAAAAGAATTTGATGAAGAAATAATTATAAATAAATATAAAAATTTAATTAATAAATAAATAAAGGTGGGCACTATGTACAAAATAGCAGTGGCAGGAACTGGATATGTTGGACTTGTGGCAGGAGTTTGTTTTGCTGAAATGGGACATAAGGTTACTTGCGTAGATATTGATGAAGAAAAAGTTAAATTAATGGAAAGTGGAGTTTCTCCAATTTATGAAGCAGGTCTAGAAGAACTTATGCAAAAGAATTATAAAGAAGGAAGATTACATTATACAACGGACTACAAGTCAGCATATAAAAATGCTGATGCAATATTTATAGGAGTAGGAACACCTGAATTACCAAATGGGGCAGCTAATCTTTCATATATTGCAACAGTAGCAAGGCAAATTGCAGAAAATATAGAAAAAGATTGTTTAGTAGTTGTAAAATCTACAGTTCCAGTGGGAACAAATGATAAGGTAGAGCAATTCATAAATGATTTTTTAGTTAATGATGTAAGAGTGGAAGTAGCATCAAATCCTGAA